>DATEPD010000079.1:0-14111 GCA_035273365.1 Nitrospiraceae bacterium
TCTCATACTGCTTCCCTTAGGGGACCAAGGCTTCGCGCAATCGGAGGGAAACCATCCCGCATTGCTTCGAGCACTTGACGGCCTCTCAGGAAAACGCATGCTCGCCGATGTGACAACGCTCAGCAGTCCTGAATTCAACGGCCGCCAAACGGGAACCGCGGACGATGCCAGCTCAGCGAAATGGATCGCCGATCGATTTCTTGCTTACGGCCTCTCATTGACAAACACTCGCTTCGACTCATCCAATCCTCTGTTACGAGGCCGAGGGCAGGGGTCCGGATTGATGACGACAGTGGTCATGGTACCGAACATTGCGCCTGACCCCTTGCTCCGGATATCAACAGGGAGCGACTCGCTTGCCAAGCAGCTCGGATCAGACTATCTCCCCATTCTCGATTCACCCTCCGCCGAGGTTCGCGGGCCGATTGTGTTTGTCGGCTACGGAATCGTAGATGCGACACAACGCATCGACGATTATGAGGGAGTCGATACCACCAACGCCATCGTGCTGTTTCTCCGTGGCAAACCCACACACTATAAGGGAGCCATCAGCCACGCAGACAAGGTCCGCCTCGCACGCCAGAAAGGTGCCCTCGGCTATCTCACGGTCACAGGACCAGTGCTCAGTGCCTATGAGGCACGGCGCGGCGTCACGGGAGAACCCAGTGCCTTTTATGGGCTCTCTTCCCCTGCGGAAACACTCCCGGGTGCCTGGATCAGCACCACTGTGGCCGAGCAGATTCTCGCTGCTCCCGATCATGCACAACCAAGCCGGTTGCATGACTTGCAAGAGAACCTGAATCGTTCCCCCGTCTCACAATCAATTAGCACTGGCCATTATGGCTCTCTCGATTGGCAGACTCATACAGAGGAAGGCGCCCTCATGAATGTGCTTGCCTTCTTGCCAGGGAACGATCCGCAGAAGACGCATGAGATCCTCGTGATCGGTGCGCATCGTGACCACTTCGGACAACAGGCCGGCTTGTTGTTTCCCGGGGCCGACGATAACGCCTCCGGCACAGCCGTCATGTTAGAAGTCGCCCGCGCATTAGCCAAAGCAGACGTAAGAGGCAAACGGACAATCCTGTTCGTCTCGTTTAGCGGAGAAGAACAAGGACTCGTCGGATCTCGACTTTACCTCGAGCGATCGGCCCCGCTGATCGGCTCGACCAAAGCCATGATTAATATCGACCATGCTGGAATCGGAAATGGAAGGCTGACGATCGGTGTGACGGGATTCGAGCAGCGCGTGGCGCTCGAAGTAGGACAGACAGTTGGGATTGCAGATAAGCTCGATCTCTTCGGATTCTTTCCCGGTGGCGATCACGTCCCATTCAAGGAGGCGGGTGTCCCGACCATCACCATTGTGAGCGGCGGGGTCCACCCACACTTTCACCGGCCAAGCGATCGTGCCGACACAGTCAGTCAGGACCTCCTTCTAACTGCCGCCCGCTATCTGCTCGCACTCGCCTGGCAACTGGCGAATACACCCTAAAAGGATACTAAAAACTATTGCGAGTGAGTGATCTGTGAATCGACAACTAACGGATCAGAGATTACGATGGGCGTGCGCAGATGCTCAAGAAAGTGTCCGTCAGGGGATATCGTCAAGAAGGTTTGATTGGATCGATGGCAAGGGCGCTGTTTGGCGAGGAGGACCTGGAAGGACGAGTGGTGTACCGATCTGGTTGGCGCCTTGGATCAGGCCGATCGATAACTGCGGCCCAAGCGTAGTGACAGCCCCGCTCCATGCCTGACCGGTTGTGGGATTCCGAAAGCTAAACGATTGGAAATTGTTCCCGGGGTTGTACAGAAAACCCTGCGTGCCCTGATTGTCGATATAAAGACTCCCCGAACCGGGCAACGTGAACAGCGGCGCGACCCCTCCATCGAATGAACGAACACTGGAGATCGATTGACCCCAGACCCGCGAGTCTACCGACGGGAGCACGAAAAGGAGCAAGGCGAGCACAGCGATCATCTGACGACGCATCACAGACCGACTCTCAAGCCCTATAGACCAGTGGCCTTGAAATCTCATCGCACTTAGTTCATGACAGGCTCGCATGAAATCATTATAGTATGAAACAATATTTCCTGTCGATCATAAGGGGGCGTTATGGAGCCTGGTGGTTTAACATATAGATGGTGGCGCAGATGTTGCTGCACTGTCTGCGTTAGCCTGATTCTGTCACCTGGGCTCAGTTGGGGGCTGGAAATCGGTAAGGCACCCCCTGAAGAACGGCGAGAAACCATGTCCCTCGCAGACGCGGCACTTCAAGCACTGGAGCATAACTTGGACATCACGATCAGCCGCCAGACGAAGGAGAGCCGGCAAGCCGACATCATTGTCGAACAAGCCAAGTTCGACCCGACTCTGAGCGTCAACAGCCAGTACAATCGAACCGTGAATCCACTCAATCGACCTGTGTTAGGTGCAACCGGCCCCAACTTGACCGGGATTACCACCTTTGATCAACGCACCCAGTCTGTCACGTTGGATGCCACGACAAACCTCCTGACCGGCGGCAACATCGACCTGAACTATAGTCCTTCTCGGACAAATGTGAACCAGAATCTCGCCAGGGGGTTTCTGTTCAACCCATCCTATACAGGCGGTCTTGCGCTCACCCTCACGCAACCACTTCTCCGCAATGCCGGCATCGACGTCACCAAGACCTTCATCCGAATCGCGCAGAACAATGCCGTCGTGGAAGAACATGTCTTTCGCGATCGTGTCCTCACCGTCCTCGCAACGGTGGAACAAACCTATTGGGAAGTCGTCTTCGCCAATGAAAATTTGAAAGTCGCGGAGGCCGCCTGGAAAGCGGCACAGGAACTCTTAGCCAGCAACCGCGCGAAGGCGAAGGCCGGCATCATGTCGATCGTCGACGTCTTGCAAGCCGAAGCAGCCGTCGCGTCGCGAGTCGAGCAAATCCTGATCGCGGATAAAACGATTCGGGATCAGGAAGACCAGTTGCGCAGATTGCTTAATCCGGCTGAGGAAGATTTGCGTCACGACTTGCGTCTGACGCTGCTCGACCAACCGGTCGTCACCCTGGAACCCATCAGTCTGGAGGAAGCCATTGACACGGCCATCGAACGGCGGCCGGAAATCGTCCAAGCGAAGAAGAACTTGGAGTCGAGTGATCTCAATACACAATTTTCCAAGAATCAGCTTCTTCCGACTCTGTCGTTTCAAGGCACGATGGGGATGGCGGGACTGGGCAAAGATTACGGTGACTCCGTGGGCCGGAACTTCGGCGGTGATTTCTATAATTATGGCGCAGGCCTTGTCTTGAGCTACCCCCTCGGCAACCGCTCAGCCTGGAGCACCTACAATAAACGACAACTAGAGGCGAAGAACGCGGAAGCGTCCCTCGTCAGCGTGCGGCAACAAATTATCGTGGGAGTCCGCGAAGCGGTCCGACGTGTCCAGACAGACTTCAAGCGGATCGAAACGACGCGATCGGCGAGAATCATGGCCGAGAAGCAGTTGCAGGCTGAGCAAGAGCGCCTGAAGGTGGGACTGAGTACGACTCGCTTTGTCCTCGACTTTCAACGCGATCTCGCAACGGCTCAAGGAAACGAGTTGCGCGCCACGGTCGACTACAACAAATCACTCTCTAACCTCGCGCGGCACAAAGCCGCGACACTCGACCGTTATAATCTCCAATTGAACTGACGGTCTCCATGCTGACGCGTCAGCCTGGTCCACACGCGACATCGGCTCAGGCTGAAGAACGGGGAGCAGCACTGGCACTGCTCCCCGCCGCTTCAACACTGGGCTTCTACACCCTTCCTCCTGCGATCCAAGCACAAACGCTGATTCAGTTCGCCCCACAAATCCTCGCCTATCTCGCGCTAGGTCTCTGGGTTACGCGCAACCGCGACATCATATCTCGGCTCGGACTGGCGAAAGAGAACATCCCGGATGGTTTGCGTTGGGGCCTCCTGACGGGCCTGCTTCTCGGTTGTCTGAATACGTTCGTGATTCTCTCGATCTATCCGCATCTGGGCTATGACATCAGTTTCCTCAAGACCACGCCTCATGGCCGGCTCCCCTTCTTGGTCATGGTTCCCTGGTTCATCTGTAGCATCGCCGTCTTTGTGGAACTGAATTTTCGTGGATTCCTCCTCGGACGGCTGGCAGCGCTTGAATCAGGTCTACGGAGGTCCGGCTTGGCCCAGCGCGTTTCGCCACTCGCCCTCGTCACCTGCGCACTGATATTTGCTTTCGACCCCTTCATGGTGAATACTTTCCATCACCTCCATTGGATCGCGCTATGGGACGGTCTCATCTGGGGAATGATCTGGCTGCGCACGCGTAATCTCTACATCACAATCGTCGCACATGCGGCTGAAGTGATGATGATGTATCTGGCAGTAAGAGCAGCGCTTGAATAAGAATCTTTTGAGAAACAACTCGACAGCCAAACCATGAACCCGTCGTTTTCCAGCTACCTCGTCAATGATGTCTTTCATGATCCCGGCATCTATGTCGAGATCCGCTGGTCCAAGCGAGCTTTGCTCTTTGACCTTGGTCACAACGACGGCCTTGGGCCGACCAGATTGTTAAGAGCCAACGAAATTTTCGTGTCCCACACCCACATGGATCACTTCATTGGGTTCGATACCATTCTTCGTGTGGCCTTAGGGCGAGGCAAAACCGTCCGGCTGTTCGGTCCTCCTGGTTTGATCGACAATGTGCAAGGGAAACTCCGAGGCTATACATGGAATCTCGTCGATGGCTACCCCTTGACCCTCGACGTCCAGGAGTTTCACCTTCAAGAAATCCGGCGGGCACTGTTCTGCGCAACCAACGGGTTCCACCTGGTTGAACAACAGCCTCACCCTCTCGCACCGGAGCCAGCCACAGGCCAATTTACGGTTCTCAACGATCCCATGTTCACTGTCAAAGCGGTCGCCTTGAATCATCGCATTCCCTCGTTTGCCTATTCATTGCAAGAACAGTTTCACATCAACGTGAACAAACAGAAACTGCATGAGGTTGGCCTGCCCGTTGGCGCCTGGCTCAAAGACGTGAAGCAGTACATTTGGCGGGGGCAGCCGGACCACTTCCGCTTCACGGTGACGCTCTACGATGAGCATCGCCGACAAGAACGGGAATTCGTTTTGGGGGAAGTGAAGCAACGGTTTCTCTCCATCTCGCAGGGGCAAAAGATTGTGTACGTCGTCGACGCTCGTTACGACGAAGAGAACGAAGCGAAAATCGTATCCTTGGCCCAAGGCGCGGATCTCTTCTATTGTGAATCACCATACCTGGATATCGATGCTGAAAAGGCCCGCGACCGCTATCATCTGACCGCGAGGCAAGCCGGACTCATGGCACGCAAGGCCCAAGTTCGCGACCTCATTGTGTTTCATTTCTCTCCACGATATACCAGCCAGGGTGAGGCATTGGAGCGGGAAGCCATGGAAGCCTTTCAAGGAAACTGAGGAGGCTGCAACGTGAATGACTTGGTGAAGTATACCGTGTACTTTCTGTTGGGCGGGACGATTGTCAGTGTCTCCACCTACCTCGGGTCTCAAGGCAAATCATTTCTCGCCGCCTTTGCCAGCACCTTCCCCGCCATTACCGGTGCCACGTTCGTACTGATCTATCTGAACAGCGGCAACGACGCGATCGTCAGCTACGCAAAAAACTTGCTGTGGTTCGTCCCGCCGTGGATCCTCTACGTCGTGGCCATGATCGCAAGCGTCCCCTACTTCGGTTTCTGGCCTGCTATGATCGGCTCACTCACGCTGTACCTGGGCTGCGTGGGGGTGGTGAAGATGGTGCTGAGGTAGGACGACCGCCTGACTGATTCAGAATACATGTCGTGTAACTGGGAATTGCCGCCTAGCGTGCACGGCCAGATATTCCGCTGAAATGGAGCCGATTCATTTCGCCGAGGGCCGCCACCATGTGATCGAGGGCTGTGGTGACAGAGCGGCTCGCTGCTTGGGATGGGCCGTCAGCCCCGGCCCAGATATTGGGAGGATTTTCGATTTCTTTTACGTTCTGACAGAACCGGACAATCGTCTGTTTCCAGTGGATAGGGCCCGATCCTTCATCGAGGAAATCGACTCGGTCCTGCGCGAAAGGCTGGTCAAACTGCGCAGCCCGCAGCTGCCACATTTGCTCCATCGCTTTCTGCCGTGTGGGGCTGAAGTCCATCCCGCTGGCCCGTTCGTTGAGCGCCGCACAGAAGCCCCCGACGATGTGATCGACTTCCGAATCGGGAAACACGCCCACGCACGCTTGCATGAGTAGATACTTATGAAAGAGAAACACCTCGGCGCTGATACGTGCTTCGTTCGAGGAAGGATCATAGGCGCGTGCCAGCTCGCGCAACTGGTCGCCCGACTCTCCTTCAAGGCAGGAACCCAGCAAGCGGGCCAACTGTCGACCGAGCCCTAGGTACTCTGCCTGAGGCAGGCGCTGCATGATCCTACTGTGGCTCCACGACAACCGCCGTGCCGCTGGCGCTCACCATCAACATGCTGCTGTTAGCCCCGATCGTTTCGTAGTCGAGATCGATACCGACAACGGCATTGGCTCCCAGCTGCCGGGCCTGCTCGCGCATTTCGCCCAACGCAATGTCTTTGGCTTTGCGCAGCTCGGCTTCGTACGCCGCCGATCGGCCGCCCACGATATCACGAATCGATGCGAAGAAGTCACGGAAGATGTTCGCGCCGAGGATGGCATTCCCCGAAACCAATCCCAAATACTTGACCGCTTTCTGTCCATCGATACTCGGTGTTGTCGAAAGAATCATATTTCTCTCCTGCTGAAGGCCTCCATACTCTCACCATCTGGAACGAATCCCAAGCCTTTCGTCGAATCCCTCGATCTTGAGAGAACTGAATGACTCTCACCCTGCCGGAGCGTATCGGACGCTGACGTAGTAGCTATTCATCATCATCCGCGCTACGATCATGCATTTGTCCCGCTTGGAGCGCGCCGTGGAACCAACCCCTCTCCCTCAGAACCAGACTGCCGATCTTATCGTCGAGGGTGCGCGGCAAAATAATCTGAAGAACATCTCGCTCCGCATCCCCCACAATCAGGTCACGGCCATCACCGGTGTATCAGGATCGGGGAAATCCTCTCTCGCATTCGACACGCTCTTTGCTGAAGGCCAATGGCGCTATGTGGAATCGCTCTCCACCTATGCTCGCATGTTTCTCGACAAGGTCAATCGCCCCGATGTCGACCGGCTGCTCAACGTTCGACCTGCCATTGCAATCGAGCAGAAAAATCCCATCCGCACCGCCCGCTCGACGGTCGGGACCACGACAGAAGTCGCCGACCTCCTGCGACTTCTGTTCGCCAAAGTAGGCCACCCGGTCTGCCCGGATTGCGCCATCGATGCACGCAGCTTTCATCCCGGCAGCGTCGCCGACGACCTCTTGAACCATTGCGCCGACACACGAGCGATGATCCTCTTTACTATCACAGCACCGCCGCCGAAACAGGAGCAGGTATTTCTCCAGTCATTGCGACTCCGCGGATTCACCAGAGTGCGGTGCGCCGAGGAGATCCTCGATCTCCATGAGACCCACACCCTTCCTAAGGCCAGGCCAGATCATCTCGACGTGATCCTTGACCGACTCGTGGTCCGGGAGGACAACCGGCACCGCCTCATCGAAGCGATCGAAACCGCGTTTCAAGAGGGGGAGGGCCTGTGCCGCGTGGAGATCATCAATCAAGGACCACGAATCTACAGTGCGGACTTTCGCTGCCAGCAATGCGGACGGATATTCGAACCGATTCGTCCCGTTCTCTTTTCCTTCAATCATCCACTTGGCGCCTGTCCGGAGTGCAAGGGGTTCGGCAATATTCTCCGCTACGATCCCGACCTCGTCATCCCCGACCACGGCAAGTCCCTAGCCCAAGGTGCGATCGAACCCTGGAGCAAACCCAGCGGCGATTGGTGGCAAAAGCAAATGTTGCTCTCCATGAAACGGCGCGGGGTGGACCTCACGCTCCCCTACAAGGACCTGCCACAGCCTATCCAGCAGATACTCTGGCAGGGAGAAGGCAAAATGGAGGGCGTACAACAATTCTTCGAATATTTGGAGGGGAAACGGTACAAACTACATGTGCGCGTACTGCTCAGCCGCTACAGAACTCCAGTCCCCTGCCCAACCTGTGAAGGATCTCGGCTCAGACCGGACGCCCGTTACGTGAAAATTGCGGGCCTCGACATTCATGAGCTTTCTTCGCTCACGATCGAAGAGGCTGCCACCTGGGTCACAACCCTGACCCTCTCTCCCTATGAAGAGCAGGTCGCTCGGGACATCCTCCGACAACTGACAGCTAAGCTTGGCTTTCTCGTACGAGTGGGCCTCGGCTATCTCACGCTTTCCCGGCAGACCCGCACGCTGTCAGGCGGAGAGGCCCAGCGTGCGGCCTTGGCCAGTCAACTCGGCGCCCGCCTGGTCGGCACGCTCTACGTCCTCGATGAACCGACCATCGGCCTCCACCCGCGTGACACCGCCATACTCGCCGGCATTCTGCGAGAACTGGCAGTCCAGGGCAACTCGGTCGTCGTCGTCGAGCACGATCGACACATGATGCTGGCCGCCGACTACCTTGTCGAACTGGGCCCCTTGTCTGGAGAGAAGGGCGGCGAAGTGATCTGCGCGGCGCCTCAACAGGACTTCATCGCAGACCGGCGTTCAATTACGGCGCGGTATCTCCGCGGGGAGGACAAGATTGCCATCCCGCGATCTCGACGAAAAGGAAACGGAAAATTTCTTGTGCTGGCAGGTGCGTGCGAGAACAACCTCAAAGATCTTTTTATCCGTTTTCCGCTCGGCATGTTGGTCTGCGTCACCGGCGTCTCAGGGTCCGGCAAGAGCACATTGGTCGAAGATACGCTCTACAGAGCCGTCGCCCGTGCCTTTCGTGTCGAATCGCTGCCTATGGGAAAATTTCGAGCGATTAAGGGGATCGAACATCTGACCGGCGTCAAGCTGATCGATCAGGAACCGATCGGCCGAACGCCGCGCTCGAATCCGATCACCTATCTGAAAGCGTTTGATGAAGTTCGCTCACTCTTTGCGTCCGAGCGCGACGCGCTCAGACGCGGACTGACACCGGGTCATTTCTCTTTCAATACGACGGGAGGCCGGTGCGACCGATGCGAAGGGAGCGGCGTCGAGAAACTTGAGATGTATTTCTTCGAAGATATCTATGCCACCTGCGAGGCTTGCGACGGAAAGCGATTCAAACCGAACGTCCTCTCCATTCGCTATCGCGGGAAAACGATTCATGATGTGTTGCAGATGACGGCTGAAGAGGCCTTGGGATTCTTTACCGGCTCGCCCAAGCTGACGGAAAAACTCCACCTCCTCGCGTCCATCGGGCTTGGCTATCTCCGGCTCGGCCAATCCGCGACGACCCTTTCAGGCGGCGAAGCCCAGCGATTGAAAATCGCCGCCGAGCTGAAAGACTCGTCGGCGAAGGATGTGCTCTACATCATGGACGAACCGACAACCGGGCTTCACATCGACGACATCAAAAAACTTCTGGCGATGCTGCAGAAGTTGGTGCACAGCGGCAATACCGTGATAGTGGTGGAGCATAACCTCGACGTCATCAAGACAGTAGACTGGATCATCGATCTAGGGCCGGAAGGGGGGGCAGCTGGCGGGCACATTGTGGCGGAAGGACGGCCGGAGCAGGTGGCGAAGATAGCGGCTTCTCATACTGGACAATTTCTCGCCCCTCTGCTCGCGTATGAATAGAATGCACACCGGCATCTATAACCCTGGTCGCCTCTCGGCCGTCAGAGATATTTCTATTGGCTGTCCGGCTCGACGCACATCCAACTGGAGGGTCTGCCCTGCCTCAACCTGACAGAGTCGCTTCGCTTCTCGCTCCGAAGATACGCTGGACAATACCGTGCCATTACAGGCGACCACTCTATCGCCCACCTTGAGGCCCGCCTTATCGGCAGGCAGACCACCGCGAAGCTCTCGCACGAGGTAGTATCGAGCACCGACTAATTCTTGCAGTTCCCAATTTACACCGATGTGTCCAGACCCGAGCAAACCCGTCTGCGAACCGAACCGGGCGAGAATGCGATGTGCTATGACGCGGGCCAATCCATCGGGATCGTCGGCCGTGGCATCAGAACCATATCCCCCCCCATTGAATAACACGACGCCGCTTTCGACATCGATCATCCGGAAAGCCATCGACACGCGGCTGACCTGATCACCCTCGGAGCGCTCCCATTGCTGCACTTCTCCCACCACGATCGCCTGCGCACCGACGAGCTTTCCGACCTTCAGCACCTCCGTGTCATCTGCGTATTGAAGGTGGACGACCTGCTCCTTGAACACTTCGTCGAGCTCAGCTCGCTCGACCATATTCACGTCCAAGTCCAGCAACAAGGTCGTCACTATCCCGGCGACGCGCGACCCCGACCCCTGTGCGCCCGGCGCATCCTCTAACGACATAACGGCCATTGTCCGATAGCGATCGATGGTGTCTCGATTGATTGGGCCGACACCGGTTACCACCGGCTCAGGACGTCCGCGCATCCCACCGGATCCTAATGCAGCAACACCTGACGACGCGCAGGCACGGCGCCGCTGTAGAATGGCAGAGGGTGTGCCCCACGCGCAGAGTTCGTCGTTCACCAGCACAATGTGGTGCGGATATTCGCGTTGATGTTCGGCCGCAATATTGGTGAATGGATAGAAAATGCAGCCGCCGACCCAGACCGATATCGGACAGAGTGCCAACTCATAGAGCCACTGTTTGCGGGCCGTGAGGGAGTATTCCCAAACCAGCAGGCGGCCATCATCACGCAGCACACGGTCCGGCCGACCAACCTGCTCGATGACCTCGGCCTTCGTCATCGGCACGGCCAGCCGGTCCAGCTTGGATTCCGACTTAATGATGGTGTACGCCACGCCACAAGCCGAGAGCGAACCGGCGACACAGAACGCGATCGTGATTGTCGCAAGACGAGAACAGAGGAGAGGTGAGTGAGCCTGTGGCTGCGGCATCGCGTCAGCGTACCACTCTGAGCGCGAAGGCCGCAACGATTCGGAGAGAGGAATAGGCGCGAGACTAACAAGGTGTTGAAAAACTATTTGGCACTCACTGAATTCCAACCGCGAGCAACTCTCGAGTGGCGAAGCTCCTCGGCAGGATGCTCAAAAAGTCCGTTCAGCAAGGCCGCCGCGAGTGAAGGGCCGAGGCGTACCCTCTGGGATACGTTGAGGACCTGAACGATGCGAGAACGACGCTGGCGGACCTTTTCAGCATCCTGCTAATTCAAGGAGGGATCGAACGGCATGTCCGCGTAATGGCGGTAGTCGTCACCCATGGCACTCACGATGTCCGGCCAGATACGTGCAGGATCTTTGTCAAATACCGCTTTGGGATCTGCCGGAATGGTAAACCATGAGCCGGTCTCCATTTCCGATTCCAATTGTCCCGGACCCCATCCGGAATATCCGATATAGGCGCGAAAGGCCTCGCGCCCGGCATTGGCAGTCAAAATACGATCGACAAGCTCTGTATCTCCGCCAAGACAGACTCCATCGAAGACATGATGGGAATTCTCAGGCAATTGGTCCAAGCGATAGAGCATCATGACCTGATTCGTCTGCACCGGTCCCCCGGAAAAAAGGACGTGCCGTTGACCTTCGAGGATCGGCACTTGGGGTAATGCCTCTGAAACCGACATCGCTGTCGGGCGATTGACGACGACACCCAGCGCGCCTTCGGCTCCGTGCTCGCAGAGCAACACGACGGTCTGCCGAAAGTTCGGATCGCGCAAGGATGGAGCCGCGATAAGAAAAACACCTTTCCCGAGTGGAGCTTTCATATTGTTAATCCTACCGCTCGGGCCTGTCTCGTGCAAGCGGCACAGCGGAACGAACTCTCTGGATGAATATGGTTGATCCGGCTCATCTGGTTTATGTTGTTCATCTGGTTAGTTCAACCAAATAGACCTATACAAACCAGAGCAGCCGCCTGCGTTATCGATAGAGAGATTCGCGACGATCGTGAAGTAGATCGTTGTAGGGTGTGAGCGCTTTGTTCCGAGCGTCGGCAGGATCGATCTCGACAATATAGAGTTCTTCCTGTTCCCGGGGCGCGCGATGCAGAATCGCTCCGCGCGGAGCGACGACTTCGCTGTTTCCAATGTAGGTCAGTTGATCTTTTCCGCCCCGTGCTTCGCTGCCTGTCCGATTACAGGTCACAGCGAACACTCGATTTTCCAGGCACCGAACCGGCATGGAGTCCGGGCAGTTGGGCAACACGAGGTTCGAGGGGTGGCAGATGATCTCTGCTCCTTTAAGCGCCAACGTGCGAGCCGCCTCCGGGTAGTACCAATCGAAACAGATCATCACCCCGATTTTGGCCATCCCGATATCCCACACCTGAAATCCCGTGTCGCCGGGCGTAAAGAATAGTGTCTCTTCGAAAAACAGATGCGTCTTGCGATAACACCCGATAAATCCAGACGGACCGACGACCACGGCGGAGTTATAGCAGGCCGCCCCGGCACGCTCTGGAAGGCCAGCAACGATCACCATCTGACGCCGTTTCGCAAGCTCGATCAGCCGTTGTGTTGTTAGGCCGTCCGGCACCGACTCCGACAGCGTGGTCAGTTCGTGTTGTGACACGAACTGATAACCCGAAGCAAATAACTCGGGCAAGACAATCAAATCGGCCTCAGCGCGGTCAAGTGTCTCCACAACCTTATCAAGGTTGTGCGAGACATCGCCAAAGACCGGATCGAACTGAAAAAATCCGACCAGCAAGATCGTCATACCCCCCAGAACAAAACGGGCAGGGTTGCCCCTGCCCGCTCAATAACACTGACTGGCCGAATGACTTATTTCACTTCAGACAAATGGGTGACCGCGCCTTCAGCATGTTGTGTGGCTACGTCGGCGTGGCCAGCCTTGCCATGCTCAACGGCTTCCTTGAGATGCTTGACCCCTTCATCCACATGCGGATTCTTCCCGGCCGCGCCCGCATGCTTCAGGGCTTCCTCAGCATGCTTTACCAATACATCGGCATGCCCCTGTTTACCATGTGCCACAGCTTCCTTGGCATGCTCCAAGGCTTCAGCCGCATGCTTGTCAGCCGCAAAGGCGAGCCCGCTGAACATTGGGAAACCGACAAGTGCGGCAACCGCCACACCGACCAGCGCTCCGCGATGGATTCTCATCTTCATGGGTTCCTCCTTAGTGGTTAAGGTTCAAGCAATGTGTGAACGATATGCGCACTCTATTCGATCCGCTTCACCTTACACAGCCATGTTTTCACTGTCAAGAAGGCCTCACCTGAGGATCGACGTTCAGGACCTGCTGTAATCCCTTGGCGTCTTTTTCCACCGGACAGGCAAAATCTCGACTCCACTCCCACCAGGATCCAGGATAATTGCGGACCTTCCGATACCCGGCGAGTTTGAGGACAAAATACAGCCAGGCTGAACGGACGCCGCCCGTACAATAACAGATGACTTCTTGATCTTGTGTGAGACCTTTTTCGGCGAGATTCTCTGTGATCGTCGGCAGATCTTTCACCGTCGCGTTCGCGTGAAGAAATCCATTCCACGCTAGATGAATCGCGGAGGGAATGTGGCCGGGCCGCGGTATGCCCGACACCTCTTTCCCAAGATATTCTTCGAGGCTGCGCGCATCGACGATCACGGTGCCCGGATGAGGCTGCTTCACGAGATGCTTCACTTCGTCTTTACCGGCGATCACAGCGGCCACCGGCTTGACGGTGAAGGTCCCCGGCTTGGGTGTCACGCATCCATGTTCGAACGGCCGTTTTTCCTGCACCCACTTGACCCACCCTCCGTCGAGAATTCGCAGACGCGTGTGTCCGAGATATTCCAACATCCAGAACATGCGGCCTTCGTCTCCCCAGTTGTCGAACGGATTGGAATAGATGACCACATCGCTGTCTTGACTGATGCCCAAGGCGCGGATCTTCTGTTCTAGGCGTCCGCGATCGGGGTCCAGCAATCCCTTCGGCACGGCATTGGGATCACTATACTCATGCCACGTCGAATGCACCGCCCCTGGAATATGGCCGCCGAACTCGTAGGCTGCCCGCC
>DATEPD010000080.1:0-6194 GCA_035273365.1 Nitrospiraceae bacterium
CGAATTCTGTTCCCGTCCGAGGATGCACGTCAGCCTCAAGACTCCTTCCCGCCGTTCCCGTCTGTTAGAATATTTGATCCCACACCGTATAGCGAAGTCCTCTACGATCAATGCGGCAACAGCGCGATGATCTATCAGCAAGGCCATGGCCTTTCGTGGTATTCGCAACATGACAAAGCCGACCATATTGTCGCGCAAGGATATTTGTTCAACCCCCTGCCACGACCGGAACCGCTATGGGTTCCGCCGGGGGACCTATACACGCTTGATCGGGACCTAGACCAGCGCTAACGGCCTCTTCCCCTGCGGTACGGCCAGTCGCGCGTTACAGTCTCGTCTGGACTGTGACCGTCACTTGGAGGAATGCCAGTTGTCTGACTTCCTCCAGTTGCAAGGGTTCCACCTAGTAGGGGTTTCCAGTGCGGACGTGTTAGCTATGGTGATCACGTCGCAACAATCAGAATGCTTACAAGGAGACTCCCATGAAAACATTCACAATTATCGCCATAGCGTTCATGTTCTTATTCGTTGGAATGCCGCAGGTGGCTCAATCTGGGGAGACGAAAGCCAAGATCGAGGAGATGAAGGGAGAAATGAACTCGGACGTCGAGAAAGCGAAAGGGGAAATGAAGGGCGCGGTAGAGGACGCAAAGGGAAATAAGATAAAGGGCTCGATGGAACGTGCGAAGGGGCGAACGAAAGCAGCCGGAGAGAAAATCAAAGGCAAGGCAAAAGAAATGAAAGCCAAGACTGAGTAACTCAGTCGAGATTTGTGTTTTCGAATAGCCTGGAGAAAGTATGTCGGTCTGGAATAGACGAATATACATGGCTCTGGGTTATTTTTCTTTGGGAAGTCGCGAGAAGTAGAAGGTGGCGATAGCCACGACTGCCGCGACATTGAGGGATTCAACGTCACGGGTTAGTGGAATGGTGAATCGAGTGGTCGCCTCCTTGCGGAGCTGCAACGACAAACCATGACTTTCATTGCCGACAGCAAGGACAAGCTTCGGTGACACCTCGTGAATCTCGTCGATCGGGACGGTCCCAACCCCTGTCACTTCTGCTGCAAAGATCCGACAGCCCTGCCGGATTAATCCGGACACATCTCCTGTGATAAAGATCGGCAGCGCAAGCAACACGCCACTCGTTGCACGAACCACCTTGGGTTGATAGACATCGGCTGATTCTGGCGTGAGCCATAGGGCGCTCGCATTGAGCGCTGCCGCCGTTCGAATAATGGCCCCAATATTCGCGGGATCTTGTAACTGCTCTCCAAAAATTCCCAAAACAGTCGGCTGTCTCAGAACTTCTTCTTCATCCCATGTCGGTTGTCGCACCACAGCGAGAATTCCTTGTGGCGCATCTAGGTCAGACAATTTTGAGAACTGGATGTCGGAACAGGAGTATTGGCTTGTCGAGGAAGCTGATCGACGAATCAGTCGGTCGCCCTCCGACTCTTTTGACAGATACCCGTGGGCAGTGACGATCTTGAGAATATGCTCGGGATACCGTGTCATGAGATCACGAACTGCGCGGGCGCCTTCGACCACGAAGGCGCCATCCTCTGCTCGTGTTCGTCTATCAAGGAGGAGTTCACGTATGTGCGCCCCTTGCGAGCGCGTGAGGAGGGGAAGTGTGGCAGCCACGCTAGTGTAAGAGTGAAGAGGACCCGTTCAGCGGCGTTTCCGACCGGAAGCGGCTTCGGCAGCACGGATCCGTTGGGCTCGTGCCTTCGCTCGTTTGAGCGCAGTCAACTTTCCTCGGGTTCGATCCTGCTCGTGTTGAAGCTTGTCGAACTGAGACTTGAGATGGAGCTTTTCCTGCTTGTGCAACGTGGCACATTCTTCGTGGGAAAGCTGAATCCAATCTCCACCAATTCGAGCACGCTTAATCCGCTGTTCCAACGACTCACGCAACTGCTTGGAACGCATGCTGAGGAGCGATTTCAAGGCGTCCTTGCGCCGCTGTACCTCTTCTTCTTCTGCGATAATTCCGCGAATGTCTGTTCCGAGCATGATACGCCTCCTCACTGGATCGAGAGTAAATGACGATCAGCATTATACCTGATTACATCGTTCATCTTCCAGTGAGGGAAATAATGCGCAACAAATTGTTTTCACAGGGATATTACGCCATGGATCGGCTGCGGAAGGTTGCGGGGACAGTCGCAATTTCAGTACCATGCGACATGGCGCTCGGACAACAGATTCAAGCTTGGCGCATTTCGCGTGGTCACTCGATCAATGACTTGGCAGCCGAGTCGCATCTTCTACCTCGCGTGTTAGAGGACATTGAAGCGGATCTGTTTGATCCGTCTGCCTCCCTACTCGAAGCGCTCGCTGCCGCCATGAAGATTCCTCCTGCCTGGCTCTTTAGTCATCCGACCTCGTTTCATATCTTATTCGACGACTCAGAGGAAGATATCAGTTCCACTCCCGCAAGCTCCGATCCTGTCACAGAACGCATTCTATCCGGATCACGGATGGATCGATCGCTGTACGTCCTATTGACCGCTATCATACAAAGCGGCGAACCGAAGTTGCTCCGTGCCGCAGAAGTGAATTTGCGTAGTCTCCTCAAACAAGCCAAACAGGCGACGATCCCTTGGCAGAACCGTCCATCGGGCCACTTCGAACCACCGAGCGATTAGTAATTCGCGCGAGACTTGCGAGACGCGCCCGAAAAGCGCGACACGTGAGGCGGGGAAGAGTTAGAGGTCCGAAGTTCGAAGTTTTTCGGAGCTTTGAACCCAGAACTTCGAGTCGCGCCTCTCCCGCGCATCTCGCTTGTCTCGCTCACAATACTTGCAAGATGAAGCACTTGAGATAGCGTGTCTCAGGCATGGTGGCGAGGATAGGATGGTCGCTGGCCTGTCCACGCTGTTCGAGCAGGCGGATCTGCCTCTTTGCATCTCGTGCAGCAAGGCGAATACCCGTCCATAGTTCCTGTTCAGTCACATGGTGGGAGCAGGAGCTCGTGACCAGAAATCCCTCCGGCTTCGTGAGTCGCATGCCAAGTAGATTCACATCTTTATATCCAGCCAGAGCTCGAGGCACAGCCTGTTTACTGCGAGCAAACGCAGGGGGGTCGAGCAACACCAGATCGTACCGGCGTCCAGCCCGTTCCAACTTTCGCATCTCCTCAAATGCCTCCGCCGATCGATAGACACAACAACCATCAACCTTGTTGAGCACGGCATGGTTGCGTGCAAGCGTCAAGGCCTCCTCACTCACATCCAGCCCTTCGACCGATTTGGCTCCTGCAAGCGCGGCATGAATACCAAACGCTCCCGTATGCGCAAACACCTCGAGCACCTCCCCGCCAGCCGCGAGCCGTGTCGTCGCCATTCGATTCTCTCGTTGATCGCAGAACCAACCAGTTTTCTGCCCTCGTTCGATATCGACGAGAAATCGGGCCGGCCCCTCCTGGATATCGACCATCGTTGCCCCACCCCCTCGAAGAAATCCTTTCTGCACCGGCAACCCTTCCAACGTGCGACTCTTGGCATCGTTACGCAGATATACTCGAGTGGCCCCGGATTCCTGACACAGGAGATCGGCCAGCAGGGCTTTCCGACGGTCCATACCGGAGGACAGGGTCTGCATGACTAACACGTCGTCATAACGATCCACGATTAAGCCCGGTAATCGATCTGCTTCTCCATAGATGAGGCGATATGCATTAGTGCTGGTGACGATCCGCTGACGTAGTCTGACGGCCTGCGCGACTCGCTCTCTCCAAAACTCCTTTGTCACGGGTTCATCAGCGAAGGTCAGGATACGCACACGGATCTTGGACTCGGGATTGTAGAGACCTCTGGCATAGAATTGCCCATTTGATGCTATGACATCGACCACATCGCCTGAGGCCAGTTCACTGCTAGCCCTCTCGACATAACCGGCATAGATCCACAGGTGGCCCACTGCCTCAACTGCTCGTGTGCGCGAAAGGTGGACGCGACCGCGCGGGCTGGTATCTTGAACGTCCATTGCGTACTTATCCAATGGCACGAACCGAACGTCAAGCCCCCGGACACATCTGATGGCTTGACGGCTGACCCGCGCTGTGGTTTGCTGCGACTATGCTAGAAATACAACATGCTTTCTGTTCCATGAACCAGAAAGCCCAGCGATGAAACGAATGCCGACCATCGGTTCCGCCGTAATTGATCGGCTCCACCAATTGGGAGTCCGTCATATCTTTGGAATCCCCGGCGACTATGTCCTCAGCCTCTATGAATTAATCGAGGGTTCACCAATTCAACACGTCGGGACCACACGCGAGGATAGTGCGGGGTTCGCGGCGGATGCCTATGCACGGATCAACGGCATCGGCGCGGTCTGCGTGACGTACTGCGTCGGCGGACTCAATACCGTGAATGCGATCGCCTGCGCCTATGCCGAACGGTCTCCGGTGGTGCTTCTCACCGGATCACCGGGACTCTCAGAGCGTGTTCGAACACCCTACATGCACCACATGGTGCGGGAGTTTTCTACGCAACGCGAGGTCTTCGAGAAAATCACGGTGGCCGCCATCTCGCTGGACGATCCTTCAACTGCTGAACGGGAAATGGATCGAGCGTTTGGGGCGCTGTTACGCTACCGCCGCCCTATTTATATCGAAATTCCTCGCGATCTCGTGCATGCGCCGCTGGCAAACCCGTTACGACCCTTGTGTCTCGACGATCAACCGAGCGATACCGGCGCCCTGGGCGAAGCCATTGCCGAAGTCCGTGCTATGTTGGCCTCCGCCAAGCGGCCGGCTATCTTGGCCGGTGCGGAAATCGGACGATTCGGTTTACAAGACGATCTCATCCGTCTGGTCGAACGTCTCAACGTTCCCATCGCCTCGACCCTGCTCGGCAAATCCGTCATCCGTGAAGACCACCCACTGTATGTCGGAGTGTATGGAGGTCTCATCGCGCGTGACGAGGTCCAACAGTTCATCAATGAATCTGACTGCCTGCTGATCCTAGGATCGATCCTATCCGATGTTGAAGATCTCAATGCCGATTCGCCTTTGCTGTTGGAAGGCCGCACAATTCACGCAACAGCCGATCGGGTGGCCATTAAACACCATCGCTACGATGCGATTCGTTTTCAAGACTTCGTGACAGCACTGGTCACCAATCCCCTCCCTTCATTTCCTTCCCGCCCGCTTCCATCACCGCTCCCCACGGCCCAAGGCTCCATTGCACCTGATGCCCCGGTGACCTTGGCTGGGCTCTTTCGCCACCTCGATGGTCTGTTGGATGAACACACCCTCGTGATCGCCGACGTCGGAGAATCACTCTTTGCAGCAGCCGATCTCCATGTCCACCGTCGATTCGAGTTCATCGCTCCAGCCTATTACACCTCGATGGGATTTGCCGTCCCGGCGGCCGTGGGGGCCTCGTTTGCCGATCCCACGCTGCGACCGATTGTGTTGGTCGGTGACGGTGCGTTTCAAATGACAGGAACGGAACTCTCGACCGCCGTTCGATACGGCCAAACGCCGATCGTCGTGGTGCTGAATAATCGTGGCTACTCCACTGAACGGGAGATCCTCGAAGGCCCCTTCAACGATGTCCACGAGTGGCGCTATGAACGAATTTGCGACATGATCGGAGGTGGAGTCGGCACGCGGATCACGACTCAAGGAGAGTTCGAGCAAGGACTCGCCGCTGCCATGGCCGACCCCAGCCGTCTGCACGTCATGAATGTATTGCTCGATCCAGCCGATCGCTCCGCCGGCATGGTACGGCTTGCCCATCGCCTTGCCAAACGAGTCTCCACCGATCGCCCTTAGCCCGCATTATCTATGAAATACGGGTTTCCCACCCATTCTCTTCGCCCTCTTCATCGACCGCGAACTTAAAACCGGAGCCCGAATGTGAGACCGGGCATCACGTTTGTATGAGTCCCCGGCCCCGTATCGAGATCAGTAAAATTGAGTAAGAATGTACCAGTTAGGGCTACAGTCTGATTCAGCGCATAATCAACGCCTATCCCAAGAGGGATTAGCCACGAGGTATCGTTACGGAAAAAATCCGCGTGCACGAACCCCAATCCGGCTTGCAGCACCAGCTTGGCCCGGTTCTCGGTCTGGGGAACATCGATCCAATACTTTCCTTGACCGGAAAACCCTATCTGAGTCAGATCTCCTGTAAAGCCGAGCTGTAGAAGCGGGCCGAGCGACACATTCCGTTGGAGAAA
>DATEPD010000081.1:0-2745 GCA_035273365.1 Nitrospiraceae bacterium
CATGCATGGACTGAATGTGCCAGGGCAAGATGGCTATATCTATGTGTCGACCGTAGATAAACAAACTGGAATAGGTGGCATCTTCAGAGTCGTCTTGAATTGATCCTTAACCTCTGGGGCCGCTCCTCTCCGCCGGCTCCAGGATCGCTCGTTGGCCCGCACAACCTGCGGCAAAATCCCTACGTGACCAGTCAGGCATGGAGGCTTGCGCGGTCCCTCCTCCTGGGGCAAGTATCTAACTGTCAGTTGCCCTCCGTGAGTTCCTCACCACTTCGTTCTTCATCGAGCCACAGGAACCGGAATCGTCAGCCGGTTTTTCGTGGCCCACCTTGCAGTCCCCCACACTGTCTGTTGTAGAGTGGCAGCCTCTGTCTCGAGGCGTGCGACGGAAAGGCGAGCCAGCCTATGGCAAAAGGATCCGGAGAGTCGAAGATCGCTTTGGTGGGTGTGGTCACCCTCGCGGTCGCGCTCGCCGGCGTATTGCTAGTGAAAGAACCTCTGCGCAGCTCCCGGCCTGTAGGGACCGGGTTGGATGTGAAACAGACCACCGGTGAGCAATCGGTCCGTGCCCGGCTGTGGGAAGATCCGTTAGCAGCGGTGCAGCGGGGGAAGCAAGAAGAAGTTCCATCGCCAGCAATCGAGTCGCCCAAGTCCGGACCCAGCTATTCGACTGAGTCGTCCCTTATCCAGCGTCTGAGGCCGCTTCGCGTGGCAATTGCCAACCGCGTCAAGAAGGGTGAGCACATCACGGTCCTCCTGGTGACCATGAGCGGCGATCCCTATGCGGAAAGCGTGGAGTCCCGCATACGAGATCGCTATGCGGTCGGCACCGCGCTTGGTGTGGCCTGCTATGTCCCGGAGGACGAAGGGCATCTTTCATTCATCGAGCGGAACAGTCTGGGCGTCGGTTCCGCACTGCCGTATGAATGGTATCGTATCCGCGAGACAAGGGTCTGCGACGAAGGGCAGGCTCGGGCCCAGAGCACTCTCGTGATTTGGATCCCCGACGACGAGCTCAATCGAGGGTTCCTGGCCTCCCTGACTTCGTTGACGCAAGCCTTGGTGTGCCTGGAGTCGACACAGAGCGAATGCCTCTTCGCCGACGACCGGCGCAAGCTGGTCCGTCTGAACCCGACGTTGCAACAGGCTGTCACCTTCAAGATTGTGGGACCCCGCAGTTCCTCCGCCTTTCGTCAACTCCTGGATGAGGCCGGCGATTTGTATGCTGAGCCACATACAGGCGTCGGGGTTTGGCCGAACGCGGATGGGACCATTGAGCTGTATTCGCCGTGGGCCAGCACGATGAAAGGGCTTTTGGCCTATGGGTTGAAGAAGGAGGGTGGGAAGGGCTCCGCGTGCCAGCCATACGAAGCCTGCGAGCAGGAGTTTTTTCGTCGGCTGGCGGCCGCGAATGTGCGGCTTGTCTATGGGATCGGATCCGACGACCGGCTCTTCAACACGTTGATCGAGGAATTAGAACGACGTCAAGTACGGCTCGGTTGGGATGCCGTGATACTCATCGGGGACTGGGATTCTTTCTATGGTCGAGCATTGCCCATCGAGTTCCGTGCGGCAGCTTGTTCGAAAGTCGCGACTTTCACGGAGGCTGAGCTGAAGCAGATTCAGGTGCCGTCGACGATCAAGGCTTGGTGTCCGACCGTTCCACGTGCGATCGATTTGCAGATTCAGCGCCCGACGGACTATGAGTCCCTGACATTGAACGTCTTCCGGTATAGCTACCTCAGTGGTCTCGATGGCGAAGTGCCGGGCGCCGAAAGTGGGAAAGCCGCGCGTGGAGAGAATCCCAAAGCCAATGCTAATCTCAAAGATATCTTGTCCGGTGGGCTGCAGGAACGTTCCGAAGGCACCAGTCAACTTGATTATGTGCGTGCCTTGGCCACGAGAATCCAAGACGAAGGAGAAGGAGCGAAAGCCATCGGCATCCTGGGCACGGATCCCTACGATGCGTTGCTCATTCTCAAAGCGCTCCGGCCGGCCTTCCCGTATGCCGTCTTCTTTACCGTCGATCTCGACGCACGCCATCTCCAAGCCAGCGAGTACAAATGGACCAGGAACATGGTCGTGGCCTCCCCGTTCGGCTTGCAGTTGGACAGCAGTTTGCAACGCGATGTTCCGCCGTTTCGGGGCAGCTATCAAACGGCCACCTACTTTGCTGTGCTTCAGGCGGTGAATCATGTGGCCTGCCGAGCGGCGGGCGATCGGCAACAACCGTCGATGCCCTGCTCGGCTGGGTATCATGTGGCGCTGACTCCGGAAGACCGGGTCTACGACTCGGCTGAACATCCGCGGATTTTCGAAGTGGGCCGAGAGGGTGCGGTGGATCTCAGTATCGTCGATGTCGAAGGTGTGAGAACGATCCATCCATTGCGTGCGGATCTGGAGCGTACGGACGATCAGGGCCAGCTGAAGCAAGGCGTCGGTCCCGGCGGCGCAACCGTGATGGCACTCGTCGGCATTGGGCTGTGTGTTGGGACGTTACTCGCCTGGACCAATCAGCGACTCTGGCTGCGGGTCTCGCGCTCCTGGCGTCCGCTCGTTGCGATCGGCCTCCTGCTTCTAGTCGGGACAGCGGTCTTTTTGGCCATGGGTGGCGAGACAGCCCTCATGGCCCATCACGATGAAGGCGAACCCTTTTCGTGGACCGCAGGCGTGAGCATTTGGCCTGGTGAGTGGCTCCGCCTTCTTGTGGTGGTGGTGTGCCTCGTCTTCCTGGTCAAAGGGGCG
>DATEPD010000082.1:0-3072 GCA_035273365.1 Nitrospiraceae bacterium
GCACCGTCGGTACGATCGACTTCATACAAGAACGTGACTATTTTGCCGATGTCAGAGGAACCTTGTTCCACCGGCTGGACTATGTGTTCGGGATCATGAACAACAATAACTTCCAGGCCAACGCTGTGGGAGCCAATGGCCCGAAAGTCTTCTACTCACGAGCCCGTTTTCTGGTGACGGACATTTCGTTTGTCAGTTTTACGGTGCTGGCGGGAGAGAGCAACAACACGAATACCGAAATCAACGGGCGTGGGAAAGGAGCCTTCGACCGGTACGGAATCGACTTCCGCTATACCTCTCGCTACATTCCCGGATTGATGGTGCAGGGCGAGTGGTGGCAAGGGCATGACGGAGCCAATCAAACTACGGTCGGCACCCCAGCGCAAGGAGCCTGTTCGAACGTGGCCCTCTGCGGTGGAAACGGAGCCCCGGGTGTCCAACGGCGGACGTGGTATGTGCTCGGGAAGTATTTTATTTCGGACGGACCCCTTCAGAACTATGAGCCGGTTGTGATGTATGAACAGTTTGATCCCAGTACCTCGCTGAGCAATGATATGTATACACGCACCATCGTGGGATTCAACTACTACTTCGAAAATCTTCCACCCAAGATCCAAAGTAAGATCTCGGTCAACTATGAGTTTCGCCACCACCAGGGGGGCGGACCAGGTACTCCGGTCCCCAATAACGATGCCTTCGCGCAAAATGTCTTTCTGGCTCAATTTCAGGTCCGATATCAATAGTGGGCGTCCGAAATCACCCACACTGTAGAAGAGCTTGACGATGGGGAGGTGGCGCGATACATCAGGGTTGATTATAATACGCTACCTCCCGCTGGGTATGCAGAAGGACATCAACTCTCGCCGTTTCCTTGTATGAACGAAGAATATGATCCGCGAAAGGACAGCGTTCTGGTCGTACTTATTGTTTCGCTTGCGCTCGTAAGCTGTGCATCGAACGTTCAAATCGTCAATGAAACGGCAACGGGAGGAACAGTGCTCTACCCATACATTGAGGAGCAAGATGTCCTGACCTCGCAAGAGCGAAGAGATGCGCTTCGCCTTCTTGAGGAAAAGTGCCCAGCTGGTTATCACATTTCTCGTGAAGGAGAAGTTCCTCGAATCGATCAAGCCGTCGATCGAGCGTGGATGGGTCAGATATCCCGAGATGGGCAGGTGTCCCGAGAAAAGCACTGGGCGATCCTATTTGCCTGCAAATAGGCTCCTAATCTTTGTGTGAGTCAATCTCAGCTCACGCTCTGTGCCATCCTCCTGGTTCATGGATGCAAAAGGATGCGACGGCCCTCCGATAATTCCCTTTCTTGTGCCGTATCATGGCTCATCTGGCGGACTGGCATGGCACAGAGCGCGAGTACCACGGGTGGGCTTCTGTTCGGCCTCTTGTCTCTGCTGGTGCTGACAGCCTGCGGTGCGACCAGCCAGCAGCGCATTCTCTATCAGGTGTCAGGTATTCAGGTCGGCACCATGACCGATTTGTCAACGAACGACCACGGTGCACCCCCCGTGAGGAACAGGCACCCCGCTATTCTGACCCCGCGAGACATTCGCTCACTCCTCGGTTCGCTCGAAGTATCTGGGTGGAGCGGGATTGTACTCGGGTTGTTCAGCACTCCACAGCCTAGGCCGGTATTCACCGAGACTGAACTCGTCGAGTTGGGTGAGCCGCTTGCCGCAGCGTTCCGCGAAGCAACCCCACGCGAGCGGGTCTTCTTTGCCATCCAAAATACGGATGCACCATATGAGAATGACCGCACTTCCGGGAGCCTATTTTTTCGAGATGAGTACTTGCATGTGGTGCTCACTGATCACGTCGCCTTTTTACAGGCTGACCCAGGAGGGGGCGAGACGCGAGATCCCCGTGACACCAAAGGCATGAAACTATGGGTTGTTGGACCGGCCCAGGCTACGAATGTACCTATGGAGAAGGAGCCTCACTGGACCGCGTTTGAAAAGGTCCATATCTCGCTCAAACCAACAGAAGTTCTGGCAACGCAAAGAGTGTCTCAAGGAACAACAAGTTCATCCCGGCCTCAGGTCACACTGCCAGCAGCGGGACAACCAGCGTTGAAACCCGAAACTTCGACGACAAACGCGACAGAATCCATGAATGACCTTCGGCTCCAAATCCGCGAACTCACCAATGCCAATCGTGATCTGCGGTCTCAATTGAAAGAACAATCCGACACCATCCAGAAACTGCAAGCCGAATTCGAAGGGCTTCGCCAAGAGAAGCAGCCGGAAACCTCGCAGCCTTCTTCAGCGCATAAGCCCTCTCGCAAGCAGCCAATGCCCTAGCACCTCATACACCGTTGGTTCTGATTCCACATGCGGCACTGCAGGTACTGATCGGCTCAGATACTGCCATACCAATGAAAATCCGGCATGCCCGTTGAGTTTTCCCGCACTGCTAAGCCACTTGGTTAGAGTTTTTGGGTCCCTCTGCAAAATTTACAATTCTGTAATACTTCTGTCATCCCATCTTAATCTGTTGGGCCTAACATCTAAGAGAGCAAGGTAACGATCGTTCCTAACAGGAGGAAATGGAGGCTCAACTTGCTTGGACGAGAGTTAACACATATGTAACAGTGGAGTTACACCACCGTAATAGCACGTCACCATACTTCTGCTAATGAAAGGAGGCTCAATGAAAAGATCTACAGCCATGTCCAGTCTGTGGTGCCTCGCTCTCCTGTGGGCGCTTGTCTTCTGCATCCCATCGGCATTTGCCGATGACGCGATTGTGCTAGACCCGGCTCTGAAAGGCTATATCAAAGCCAGCGGGGTGTCCGGCAATGTCAACAGCATTGGTTCAGATACGCTCAACAATCTCATGACACTCTGGGCTGAAGGATTTCGCAAACAATATCCCAACGTCAAAATCCAGATCGAAGGCAAGGGCTCAAGCACCGCTCCTCCGGCCTTGATCGAAGGCACGGCTCAGCTTGGACCGATGTCCCGTACGATGAAAAACACCGAGTTGGATGCCTTCGAAAGAAAGTTCAGATATAAACCCACTGCGTTTCCAGTCGCCATCGACGCCCTTGCCGTCTAC
>DATEPD010000083.1:0-2623 GCA_035273365.1 Nitrospiraceae bacterium
CTCCTGCCGCTGATGTTTGGCACGCTCAAAGGAACTCTCTACGCCATGCTGGTTGCAGTGCCATTGGCCCTCTTGGGCGCAATCTATACGTCGATGTTTATGCACCCCAATCTTCGGGCCAAGGTCAAACCGACCATCGAAATCATGGCGGCGCTTCCGACCGTCATACTCGGTTTCCTGGCCGGCCTATGGCTGGCACCAGCGCTCGAACGAATATTTCCTGCGATGGTCGCCATGATAGTGATTGTCCCCGTCAGCGTCGCTATCACGGCAACTCTTTGGCAATATCTCCCGGCCACAATCGTTCGTCGCTTCCGCCCTGGGATGGAAACATTTGTCCTGATTCCGGTCATTATCGGTGCCGTTTGGCTCTGTCTTCTGTTCAATCAGCCAATCGAGTCGTTCCTGTTTGGAACCGACTATAAATCGTGGTTTGCCACGAATTGGGGACTCAGGTATGACCAGCGGAATGCCCTCGTCGTCGGGTTTGCGATGGGCTTTGCCATTGTTCCTATTATCTTCAGTATTTCTGAAGAAGCACTGTCCAACGTTCCACGTCATTTAATCGCCGGGTCTCTCGCCCTGGGAGCGACCCGCTGGCAGACCATGGTCAAACTCGTGCTGATCTCGGCAAGCCCCGGGATCTTCTCTGCCATGATGATCGGCTTTGGTCGAGCCATCGGAGAAACCATGATCGTCCTCATGGCAACGGGAAATACCCCCATTATGGATTGGAGCCTCTTCAATGGCTTTCGTACGTTATCGGCCAATATCGCTGTGGAAATTCCAGAGGCCCCTCATGGAGGTACACTCTATCGCCTCTTATTCCTCGCAGCCGTGCTCCTATTCGTGTTTACCTTTCTGATCAACACCGTCGCGGAGGTTGTCAGGCAACGGTTGCGAACGAAATATAGCCAGTATTAATGCGCAGCCCATTCAAAACATTCTTTGCCTCAGGCAATGTCTTCATCTGGGGATGCGCCGCCGGCGTCTCGATCTCCCTGCTCATGGTCTTCGGGCTGTTGCTGTTAATCATCATCAACGGCCTGGGATACTTTTGGACTTCAGGTATCGTCGAACTCACCCTCAAAGATGGACAGCACGTGATGGGGCAACTGGCCGGACGCGAAGTCATCCCTCGCTCCGTCACACCCGACCGCCCGGAAGGGAAAGGTCGCCTTCGTGTAAAAATCGGAAATCGTGATGTCTACGGGCTTGATTTCAAATGGGTCAATGACGATCAGATTGTCTCACAGACGTATCCAACAGATTCGGTGCTCTTGGAGCGTCGCGAATGGGGCAACATGTATGCGAGGATCAAGGCTGTCTACAAAGGAGAGGAGCTTCAGGCAGAAGGGAATGACGCTGGGTGGATCGCCTTGGGCCCACTGATCAGCACCACCAATTCGCTCCATCAACAGATCACGCGGATCGAAACCACCGAGATTGGCTCGATTAATTCAGTCATTGAGCAGGCGCGGTTAAAGATCCGTGCTCTTGGAATGGGACATGCTCTCTCTCCAGGCCCCGGAGATTCTCCGGCTCCCGTTATGAATGAGACGGGGGAAGTCAAGGACCTCAAAGCACAGATTGCTGCCGCTGAAGCTCGCTATCAGGAAAAAACCTTGGAGTTGGACGCGCTGCGCACACAATTCAATGAATACTCTGTCGTCATGATGGATGCGAACGGCCGAGAAAAACAGATT
This sequence comes from Nitrospiraceae bacterium, assembly GCA_035273365.1. Lineage (GTDB taxonomy): Bacteria > Nitrospirota > Nitrospiria > Nitrospirales > Nitrospiraceae > Palsa-1315. Next base: position 1,707 of record DATEPD010000083.1, read on the forward strand.
TCGGTAGGGCAGATTATTCGAGCCCTGCGGCCGAACGAGATGAGTCTCTTGCACAAGAGTTGGATCTATCTCACGAACGTCTGGTCTGTTCTCAGCAGCGAGCCAAGAGAAGCCAACACGGAAGGCGGCATTTTCCCGGCTATTTTTGGAACCGTCATGATGGTCATTGTGATGAGCCTCGCCGTCGTCCCTTTCGGCGTGCTTGCCGCGCTCTATCTGCGAGAATATGCCAAGCAAGGCACCTTGGTTCGACTCGTACGAATCGCCGTCAACAATCTTGCAGGTGTGCCCTCAATTGTCTTCGGTGTATTCGGATTGGGCTTTTTCATCTACGCCATTGGAGGGACGCTTGATACGCTCTTCTTTCCTGAACGACTTCCGACACCGACGTTCGGCACCGGTGGCATCCTATGGGCGTCCCTGACGTTGGCCTTACTCACGGTGCCAGTGGTCATTGTCGCCACAGAAGAAGGATTGTCTGCCGTACCCCGGGAATTTCGTGAGGGATCATTGGCTCTTGGGGCAACTAAGTTGGAAACGATGCTCAAAGTGGTGATACCCTCAGCTCTGCCAGGCATTCTGACGGGATTAATATTAGCGATGGCCCGAGCGGCTGGTGAAGTGGCGCCGCTCATGCTGACGGGGGTCGTGAAGCTTGCGCCTTCACTCCCGGTAGACAATTCCTGGCCTTTTTTCCACTTCGATCGAAAGTTCATGCACTTGGGATTTCACATTTACGACGTGGGTTTTCAGTCCCCCAATGTGGAAGCCGCGAAACCGATGGTTTACATTACAACCCTGGTATTGATCACCGTTGTGGTGCTCTTAAATTTCACCGCGATTGTCCTCCGTAACCACCTGCGCAAGAAGTATGCAGGATCAGTGTTATAGAGGATCTTTATGTACCTTTCTGCACC
>DATEPD010000084.1:0-5263 GCA_035273365.1 Nitrospiraceae bacterium
ATTTTCATACCCATTTGGACCTGCCCTACCGTAAGCGGTTCGACACGAACCCTATGCCATAAGAATTTCTTGTGCCTTCGCCACACCGCTGCCAAGTTTCACAGGATGTCCCAACCCTTTGAGCACCATCTCGACAGGCGCCACGGCCATGATGATATCGAAGCGATCCATGTAGCCCATGTGGGAGAGCCGGAAGATTTTTCCCTTTAAATGGTCTTGCCCACCTGCCGCCGTCATGCCGTATTGAACGCGAAGATTCTTATAGATGGCTTGCCCGTCCACGCCTTCCGGCGCCAATACAGCCGTGAGAGCGTCGCTCGGCGATTCCTTTGGAAACAGCGCGAGCCCTGCGCCCTGCATGCCTTCACGCATGGCCTTTGCCAATTTGGCCTGGCGAGCGAACACGCCATCAAGTCCCTCTGCTCTCATCATCTTCAGCACTTCCTGCAAGCCGACAATGAGCGACACAGCCGGTGTATAGGCCGTCTGATTCTTCTGCTGATTCTCGTGCTCTTTCTTGAAATTGAAATAGAACGCCGTGTTTTTCGCTTTTTCTGCCAACTTCCAGGCTTTGTCACTCACGCTCACAAATGCAAGGCCCGGCGGGAGCATCAGCGCCTTTTGCGAACCCGTAATCACGACATCGACCCCCCACTCATCGGTCTTGATGTCGAAGACTCCTAGGGCAGTAATAGCATCCACCACAAGAATGGTCTCGCCATAAGGTTTCACGATTTCCGCAAGTGCCTTGACGTCGTGCGCCACACCCGTAGACGTTTCACTTGCCTGCACATACACGGCTTTGATTCCCGGATCTTTTTTTAGCGCATCGGCCACCGATTGGGGATCCACAGTTCGCCCCCATTCCACCTTGATTTCGGTCACATCGGCGCCGAACGTCTTACAGAGCTTGGTCCATCGTTCGCCAAACTTCCCCCCGTTAATGGTGAGTGCTTTATCACCGGGAGAGAGAAAGTTAGACACTGAACCTTCCATACCGCCGGTCCCGGAAGCCGCCAGCATGAGCACGTTGTTTTTTGTTTGGAATAGCCACTTGAGTCCATCACGGACCTCCGCAAACACTTTGTCAAACTCGGGGGCACGATGATGGAACATGGGCCGCGCCATAGCCAACAACACCTCAGGGGGCACAGGCGTCGGACCTGGAGCCAGCAAATACCGCTTCAGCATCGACTGATCCTCCTACTTCCTGACAAATCGTAAGAATCTTATGCGGGAAGGTGGGACGATACCATTGCCTCCCAAAATCTGTCAAGGCGATGAATCGTGTAGACACGCGTTTTTTCAGACCGTTAAGATCTTTTCATGCCGGCCCGGACTTCCGCTTACAATCTTGTGCGAACGCTGCGCGCCTGTGCTCTGTACTACGAAGGAGGGGCGCATTGCACTTTGCAATTCCTTGACACAGACGCAATCCATCGATAGTCTAAGCTCACAGATGACAAATCTCACACACAACGTTGATGACGCCCGCGCGTCGATGACGCCGCTCAGGCCTGAATATGCCGTCCTGCTGATGGCTCTCTTCCTCGGAATGTGGTTCACCTTTTCTGCTCCTATTACTATGGTAGCGCAGGCTGCAACTCAGTCCGAGCCCGCTCTGGGTAGCGCGTCTTCGCTTGTGGACGAGAATGTAGCGACGGAAGATGACCCGGATGAAAATCTGGTCCCGCTTGATACCGAAGGCCCACCACCGGAGGCCCTTCCCCCCTCTGCAGCCTCGACGAGCAGTGTTCCGAGGGCTGAAGACCTCTTACAGCTGAACCCGGCGGGAAATTCACCGACGACCGCCCGGTTTTCAGACGCCTTGAATCCTCCGGCTGAACTTACCCTGACACAAGATCCCTCTCGAACTACCGCAGATCGAACGAAATATGCGAGCTACAATGTTCCAATTGTCTTCGACTCCTCGGTTCAGGCCCACATTCGTTACTTCAATACGGCCATCCATGATCGCTTCGAACAGTGGCTCCTGCGACTTAGCCGTTATCGGCCTCTAGTCGATACCATCTTCACCGAATTTCATCTCCCGAGCGATCTGGTCTACCTCTCTCTGGTGGAAAGTGGATTCAACCCCCACGCGTACTCACGAGCCAAAGCCACGGGCCCCTGGCAGTTCATGAAGGGGACGGCTAAGCTCTATGGGCTCCGCGTCGACCAGTATGTCGATGAACGCCGGGACCCCATCAAGTCAACGGTCGCAGCGGCACGCTACCTCCGCGATCTCTACGACATCTTCGGTGACTGGCCGCTCGCAATGGCTGCCTACAATGCCGGAGAAGGCAAAGTGATGCGAGCCCTCAACAAGGCCCGGGTCGAAAGCTTTTCCGAGATTTCAAAGACACGATTGATCCGGCGCGAGACGAAGGAATACGTGCCGCGTTTTATGGCCGCCACGATTATCTCGAGGAACCCCGATCGATATGGCTTCACTCAGGAATCTGCCGAGCCGCATGAATTTGATGAAGCGATCATTACACGACCCGTCCATTTCCGCGCGATCGCCAATGTCACCGGTATTCCCTATGAAGAACTTCGGCTCTTGAATCCTGAGTTGCGGCGAGATGCGACTCCACCCGGCGATGAGATTTACCACCTGAAAGTTCCCGTGGGAACGAAAGTGAAAGTGGAACAACTGCTTGACCACATCCCGACCTACAAATTTCCACCGCGTTCGGCAAAAGCTCAATTTGTGACCGCTGGGCCTTCTCACTGGTACAAAGTCCGTATGGGAGACACGTTGAAAAAAGTGTCAAAACGGTTTCGTGTCCCGCTCAAGACGCTCAAGACGAAGAATAACCTCTCCGACTCAACGATTCGACCAGGCGACTTTCTCATGATCAGCCGCTAACCTAGCATTGAAATAATTTCTGTTCTCACTCACACTACCCAGAGGCTACTTCACCCGCCCATCATGAGTCTGCCAAGAGCAGCCTCTTTGCCCAACGACACACCCCTCTCGAGTACACGATAGGCACAACAGCACAACTCGCCAAGCATTGATCCCGAGTATCTCGCCTTTTCTCGCACGACTATCCCTGCTAAGGATTTACTTGGCCGCTGGGGTAGGAGGAGCTAGAGGGCTCTTCTGTAACGGAGCATTGGCTGGCGGTGTCGACGTTGAATCGGGCATTGATTCCTGCGATTTCTTGGCATCCATAATCTTGGTCCGAATCGTCGCTTCACTGGTAAAGGGAGAATTCGGATAGGTCTTGATCAGCTCTTGATAGCGAGCCAAGGCCCCCTCAGGGCGCGATTGTGATTCTTCCAAACGCGCCAACTCAAATAACGCTTGATCTCGGTTCAATGTACCAGGAGTCTCCAAGATACTGGTGAGAGCCTTCACGGCTTGGTCCCGGTCTCCCTTGAGCAAGTACATATACGCCAGACGTTGTTGCACCAACCCAGCCATTGAGGGGTTCGAACTGTATGAAGCAAGAAATCGCTGGTAGGCCTCAATAGCCCCGCTCTGGTCATTGGCCTGGACCAACGTATTTCCTAAATGGTACAAGGCAAGTGGTGCCGTGGAGGTTCGTGGATATTGATCGACAATCTGCCGATACCTCGCGATCGCTTCCTTCAGTGCGTGATCAGCCTTCTGAGGATCGTTGGCAGAAGGTGCCGTCAAGAAACGCATCGCCTCACGCTCAAGATCTTGTGCTTTCTCCGCAGCCTGGCGGTCAGCATAGAATACCCCTCCAACCACTGCAACCGCGAGCACCACCACTCCAAGACCGACTAACAAAGGGCGCAGATAACTCTGTGGCGTATGCAGCGTATGGTCAAGCCAGCTCAACATGTGGGCTTCATCGACCGGAAGTGTTTTCGCCGGAACCTTGATACGGTAGCTCATGGATGGATTCGTCGGAGAGGGTGAGGTCTGTTTCCTCGGATTATGTGCGCGCCTTATACTAAGGATGTCACGATTTTGTCAATGAGGCAACTGTAACATGTTGGTCCTCAGAAGACACACCATCTCCTACCTTTAACGGCAGGCTGCTTCGCATGTTTGAGAAACGACTTCACGAATTGGCCGTGCAACATCTGACCAGGCATCTCACTCCACTCCATTCCGGTGTCGGTCCTGTGGTAGAAATGGCGGGGCGTCAGATCCTTCTACTCGCTTCGAACGACTATCTAGGGCTTGCCATGCACCCAGAAGTGGTTCAGTCCGCCATCGAGGCGACGCAACGGTTTGGCACAGGAGCCGGAGCCGCTCGGTTAATCTCCGGCTCACTGCCACCGCATCAAGAGCTAGAATCCGCCCTGGCACAATTCAAGGGGACCGAAGCCGCCCTGACGTTTAGCTCCGGGTACCTTGCCAACATCGGGACCATTCCTGCCCTGATCGGGCGGGGCGGATTGATCCTAGCCGATCGCTTGTGCCATGCTAGTTTGATCGACGGCTGCCGTCTGAGCGAAGCCGACTTTCGAGTCTATCGCCACAACGATACCGAACACCTACAGTCCCTTCTGTCCACACGACGCAAGGCGCGGCAAACTCTGATTGTGACCGACGGGCTGTTCAGTATGGACGGAGACCTCGCACCTTTGCCAGAACTCCGTCGGTTAGCGCAGATCTATGAGGCCGAACTCTATATCGATGATGCCCATGGCACAGGCGTGATGGGACCGCATGGACGAGGATCGGCCGAACACTTCGGGCTCCATATGGATCTCCCGTTTCAGATGGGGACCTTGGGTAAAGCTTTCGGCAGCAGTGGCGCCTACCTCGCTGGGTCCTCGACATTGATCCGTTATCTCATCAACACGAACCGGTCCTTCATCTTTTCCACGGCGCCACCACCGAGTTCCGCTGCTGCCGTCACGGCAGCGTTACGAGTCATGCAACGGGAGCCAGAACGACGTGCGCGCCTGTGGGCCAACCGTGAACGATTGTTCTCAGGATTAACGCAATTAGGATTCAGGCTGTCCCCCAGCGCCAGTCCAATCATGCCGATCCTCGTCGGCAATGCCAAAACCGCTATCTCGTTTGCAGAACACCTGTTCACAGAAGGCGTCTATGCGCCGGCGATTCGCCCCCCTACCGTTCCGGACGCCACCAGCCGCATCCGCGTCACAGTGACTTCCGAGCACACATCCAATCACATCGATCACGCTCTCACCGCATTTCAGCGCGCAGGGCAATCGGCGGGACTGATCTAATCAAACCCATCACGTCTCTCGTAAGCCTTCAAAGAATTCACTCAGCTGCTTCCGGCTATTTCCTTGCTTTCCGATC
>DATEPD010000085.1:0-4236 GCA_035273365.1 Nitrospiraceae bacterium
AATATTAAATCTATATCATTGTATCGGTATTGGGTCATCGTTCGTAATTCTCAATGGCCTACCCGCATGGCATTCGGAGGTGACCAATGACGTTTTATCAAGAAATGAGGAGCGTCGTGCTCGGACACAGGGCCATCAACAATTCCTATCTCGATCGCTTTCAAACGGGAGACCTCACCGACGAAGACCTGAAAGATTTCGCAATCGAGTTCTATAACTTTGCTCGTTTCTTCCCCCAGATTCTGGTGTCTCAGCTTGTGAATACCGAGGACGAGAACGTAGCCGACGAATTGACCAAAGTTTTGTACTCTGAGTTGGGCGATGGACAGACCAGACATCGTCACGAATATCTGTATCGAGACTTTTTGCGATCCGTGGGGATTGACGTGCACGATGCCATGGCGCGCCCCATGCTCCCCTCGACCCGGGCGTATATAACAGGAATGGAACAACTGTATAGCGACGTGAACCACGCCAAGGCTCTGGGCGCATCCTTTGGTCTTGAGAACATGGCAATCACGATGTGGGATCACCTGATCCCTGGGCTGACGTATCTGAAAACGACTCGCTATCCTCGTATGGACATCACCTATTTCACATTTCACCGAGAGCTCGAATCCACCCATGAGGAGGCGATGGAGCATGCAGTCGCAGCCGTGCAGAGTGCAACCAATGAAGGTATGTCCGATCAGGAAATGGAGGACTTTCGGTGCGGCATGAACGCAGTCCTTGGCTACCTCGAGGGCTTTTGGTTGGGATTAGAACGGAGCGGGTCTCCTGACCGAGCATCATGCGAAATCCATCCATCTCGCAACATGATGTCTTCTCGGTCATAGACACATGTAGCCACGTTCTTGAGAGGGAGTCTTACATGTCAGAAATCTCAACGTATCTTGAGGCGATTAAGAATCGTTATGAACTCAGCAGCGATTACACGCTGGCGAAGAAGCTGGGGATCGCCCAACCAGAAGCCAACCTCATGCGACGTGGGCTCAAGATTCCGAAGCCCGAACTCTGCATCAAGATCGCCAAGCTCCTCGACAAGAATCCAGTGGAACTTCTGCTGATCGCGCAAAAAGACAAGGCTCCTTCCTCGGCCAAAGAATACTGGACCTTGGCACGAACGGCGGTCGACGTCATGCTGCACGTCCCGAAGTCGCCCAAATATATTCCACGCAAGGTCGAAGCCATAGGACGAGAACTGCGCCAGCTTGAAACACAAACTTTGACGTACGAAGGAGCAGAAGCGAATGCCGAGGCGGTCCGGCTCGTTCAGACTGTGGAACATTCTATCGACGCGATCATGGAGCGTTGGAATATCTGGAAAAAAGGGGAAGCCTTATATCCCAATTATCTCTTGGCCAATCAAGAAGCCGCCAAGCGCGGAGTGGTCATTCGGCGTCTATTGGTCCTGACACGGGAGCAACTGCAGCATGAGTCGTCTATGCCCGACGCCATCCAAGTCATGGAGGACCAGCATCGCGCGGGGATCAAGGCCTTCTATGCGTTTCGCGAGGAGCTCGAACGATCGCCCGCGTTTCGGCGCTTCGAAGAAGATTACAAGGCGCAAGGGGCGGCGCCTGATATCAACGCCGCCATGTTCGACGGCGAAATTCTGATCTTTTCCCAATCCTATGGCCAGGCCCAGCTTGGCGTGATCGGGACCCCCACGTTGATCACCATGATTAATCAATTGGAAATCACCTGGAAGCCGGAGCTCATCCGCGAGCTGAATCCGGCTCCTCTGTTCGACATGACCAGGTATGTGTTCGAATACGGAGGCCCGCTGGCTTTCAAGATGGAATTGGCACGGTTCAAGAGGTCGATCGCATGAAATTCCCTTCCGAACCGTTCAAGATCAAAATGGTGGAGCCGATCCGTCGTACCACCCGCAAAGAACGGGATCGGCTGCTGCGCGATGCTGGATATAACCTGTTTCACATACCGGCGGAGAGCGTCTATGTCGATCTCCTGACCGACAGCGGCACGTCTGCCATGAGCGACAATCAGTGGGCCGGCCTTATGCTCGGCGACGAGTCGTATGCCGGCAGTAAAAGCTACTATCATTTTGAAGAGACCGTGCGCTCCATCTTCGGCTACAAGCATGTGATTCCCACCCACCAGGGCCGTATGGCGGAGAATCTCCTGTTTTCGACCGTCGTCAAGTCTGGCATGTGCGTCCCCAACAACATTCACTTCGATACGACCCGCGCGAACGTCGAACACCAGGGTGCGAACGCGCTCGACGTCGTCATGAAGGAGGCCTACGATCCCCATTGCGAATTGCCATTCAAGGGCAATATGGATCTAGCCCAATTGGAGGAGACAATCCATCGCGTTGGACGGAACCGGATTCCATTGGTGATGGTGACGATCACAAACAACAGCGGCGGTGGGCAGCCGGTGTCGATGGACAATATCCGGCAAACCCGTGCGCTGCTGAACCGCCACCGCATTCCCCTCTTCTTCGATGCCTGCCGTTTCGCCGAGAACTGCTTTTTTATCAAAGAGCGCGAGCCGGAGTTCGCCGGCAAGTCAGTTCACGACATCGCACGGGAACTCTTCAGCTATGGTGATGGCTGCACCATGTCCGCGAAGAAGGATGGCCTGGTGAACATCGGGGGATTCCTCAGTCTAAATGATGATCAGTGGGCACAAGACATCACCAACATGCTCATCCTGGTCGAAGGCTTCCCAACCTATGGCGGATTGGCGGGCCGTGACCTGGAAGCAATGGCCAGAGGGCTCCGCGAAGTGCTGGACGAAGACTATCTCAGCTTCCGGGTCGGACAAGTCCGGTATCTGGGAGAGTTGCTCGATCAGGCAGACGTGCCTATTCTCAAACCAATCGGCGGACACGCCGTGTATCTTAACGCGAAGGAATTTCTGCCACGCATTGCGCAAGACCAATTTCCCGCCCAATCATTGGCCGTCGCCCTCTATCGGGAATACGGAATCCGGGGAGTCGAAATCGGTACGGCGATGTTCGGCAAAAAAGATCCGGCAACCGGTCGAGTAATCCATCCGGAACTCGAGATGGTGCGGCTCGCTGTCCCACGTCGGGTCTATACGAATATGCAGATCACGTATGTCGCAGAATCGATCATCGAACTGTACCGGCAGCGCGAGATGATTCATGGCTTCAAACTGACCTATGAGGCGCCGGTGTTGCGCCACTTCACGGCACGATTTGAAGAACTACGGGACGGGTCTTTCTTGCATGCCGCATCCTAGGAGCATCGATGGCACAACTGTTTAAAGGCTTCGAGCGGATCGAAGAAGCTCGAGAGCGGTTAACTGGGCAGAGTTTCATGGCAGGCCTCTTCGTCGGGAGGCCCGACTTCTCACTGCTGCTCACGCCAGAAGAACCACCGGAGCAGAAGGATGCATGGCAGAGGTTTCGTCCAAGCCTGGAGACCTTCCTCAGAACCCACGTCGATCCTGATGAGATCGAACGGACGGCAAAGATCCCAGATTCCGTGTTGAAAGGACTGTTTGCACTCGGCGCATTCGGCATGAAAATCCCCAAAGAGTATGGGGGCCTCGGATTCTCATATACAAACTACGGGCGCGCCCTCATGCTCATGGCAAGTTGGAGCAACATTCTCGCCCTGACTGTCGCCGTTCCGCAATCCATCGGCATTGCCATGCCACTGCTGCTCTTCGGCAGCGAAGAACAAAAACGCAAGTATTTGCCGATCGTCGCCCGCGAAGCCATTTCGGCCTTTGCGCTCACCGAATCACGCACGGGCTCGGATGCCGCCAATATCCAGACGGAGGCCGTGCTGGATTCCAGCGGCACGGCCTTCGTGGTGAATGGCGAGAAGCTCTGGTGTACAAACGGCTCCATCGCCCGCTATCTCACATTGGTCGCACGGGTACCGGCGAAGCGGGTCCAGCACAATGGAGGAATCGTGTGGGTCCCAGCCCCAAAGGGCATGGGCGCAGACGATCAGGTCCATACCGCCTTCATCCTTGATATGGAATCCCCCGGTGTGAGGGTCCGGCAGCGTTGTCAGTTCGAGGGTTGCCGAGGGATCGAGAACGCGCACATGACCTTCACGGATGTCCGGATCCCCGCAGCCAATCTCATTGGTGAAGTGGGTCGAGGCCTCAAGTATGCCCTGACCATCCTCAATGTGGGCCGGGCGATCAGTATCCCGGCCATTTGTCTGGGCATGGCCAAACAGGCATGGCAACCGACGCTCGATCACGCCACCACCAGACAGACGTTTC
>DATEPD010000086.1:0-3227 GCA_035273365.1 Nitrospiraceae bacterium
AGATGGCCACGCTGGCATCAAAGAGTCCCGCGGAGTTTCGCCAGAAATGCGGAAGTTATTTTGTTAGCGCCGTGACGACAGGAGGAGAACTGGACGGTTTTGTCTCCATCGAAACAACGAATAGGCAGGAGAAAGAAGCGCTGTCGGCCATGTTTAACGCGGAATATGGAACTTTCAAGGCGTCCGGCCAAATTGACACCAACCTGCAACAAGAAATCTCAAAGCGTCAAAGACACATCAAGGTTCACGAGGTAGGAGGCACTACGGCCACCGTTGAGACGCCGGAAGAACTCGTCGCAAAGTTCAAGGGATTCGCTGAGTCCATCGCAACCGGGAATGCTCGGCCCTACAGGGCCTCACTGCAAAGTTACCAGACGCTCCCAAACTACCCGGCCGCCTCGCAGTTAAGTGAGACGGAGCGTGAACTCGATAAGATCATGACGTTTGCGTTGCAGTACATGACCTTGCTGGAGGACATCAGTTATACCTTTAATCACAAGGAGCAATTCTTCATGCCTGGTGGCGCCGCGGAGGGTCTGAAGTCGTTGCGTGACGACATCAAGAAAGACCTGGACCTTGCGGAAGCTGAAGCCAACAAATGCCGAAAGGGGGGGGCGTGCTCCGTGCCGGCGCTTCGGAATCCCGATGATTTTCGCAGTCAGCTGCCGCTCCGTTACAAGTCGACATGCCCGACCACACAACTGGACCTTCAACCCATTGAAATTAAGGCTCAGCAGCTTGTGCGCGGGGACGCAGAAATGAAAGGGCACAATCCTAAGATAACTATGGACGTTCGGATCGAACAAGTCGGGAGCCGGCTGATGCTTAACGGAACGCTTAAAATGGAAGAAGACCGGAAAGACTATACGACCTTTACCGGATCGGTCAGTACGGTGGTCTATGACACCGTTGATAAGCCCGATCTCACCCATTGTGCTTATGCGTTGGATAAGATAGGCCCCAAGGAGGGAAAGCTTGTCGCGAACGGGGGAAAGGACAATCACGATCCGACCTCTTATGGCGGAACAGGCCTCATTACCACGGCGCTGTGTATCTCGGATACCGTGGGTAATGATGCGGGGAAGCTGGGATGCAAAAACGTGACCTTTAATAAACTGAACTTGGTGTTTCTCCATGAAGAAGATACGTTGCCGGCCAGCCAGATCCAGGCGCGAAAAGCAGAGAATGTCAGAAAATATCACGATCTTGGAACTGCCATCATGAAATCGAAAGGGATCGAGGGGAAGACCTTGGCTCCTACGGTCCAACTTCCCCGCGAGCGGAGAGAGCACGGTGGACAGCTAGGCACGCCGCCGCCGCGATAATTAAAAATATTCTCGTTCGCCTTTCCTGCCTATGGACGGATTTAGCAAGAAAGGCACAAGCTAAAGTAGGAGATGACCATGCGTGAGGAAACACGATTCTTCTCAATGTTGATCCTCCTTGGAGCTGTCTCTCTCTTGTCTCACTCCTCCTACGCGCAGTCCTGTCGTGGTGGTACTGATGGTGGCACCTGCATGGAAAAGAGCATTGAGACCGATCTAGGCGTCAAATTCTGTGGCGATGTCGAAGGCTGTAAGGCGTTCTGTAGCTGCGCATGCACCTTACATTTAAATAAGTGGAAGAATCCTAAAGATACTCCTGGTGGGTCTGGCAACGATGGCGCGACTGATTGCCCCGGCGTTCCTCAAACAGGCAAGGGGATAGCGCCACCTCCTGATTTAGTTTCCATCCCTAAAATGAAGTATGTGAAGGCGTCTGCGTCAGCTCGTGCAACCGCAGAAGTCATTGATGGGCTAAAGCGCCTTGATGCCTACCTAGCCACAGCTCCCTCACGAGTAGAATACAAGTACAGTGTAGAGGTGAGGAGCTGTTATCGGCCTGCACTCGAGGATATCGAGAAAGAATGTAATTTCGTCCTGAAGGCCATGCATGTTCTGAATAAGTATCCACAGGATGCTCAAAAGCGAGCCGAGTGGACGCCTAAGCTGAACCCAAACAACGTGGGGCTTGCGTGGCCAGGTGCGAGTGCACACAGCTCCGGTCAAGCCTGTGATCTGGTCCTTGTTGATGAAAAAGGCAAACCTTCATTCGATTGGCGAGTGGGCACAGGTTCGCCGCAGTCCTCAATTGACCAACGTCTTGCATCGAAGATGCTCGATGAGGCTGTCACTAATGAAGAAGTAGGCGGCCGACGCCTCAATTACGAGGCCTGGCATTATGAATGGGGCACGAGCATGGGCTGTCGCTGCAAAGACCCAGAGTGCGCTGAGAAATTTTGGCCACCCCTGGGAAAAGTGAACTGCGAGTAGCAGAGCAGCGCCACCAGATATGGATGATGTGGCAGTGATTATGGCGCCCATTGGAGCTTTGCTCGTTGTTCGGATACGACCCCTAACCCGACCATGACTATCCCCCGCATCGATAAGGACAAACGGACCCGCCGCTGTTTCCAAGCTCTATTGTTCTCAAGCCTGCTGCTTACTCCTCTTCTATCTGGCGCTCAGGATATCTGCAAGCTCGCCGACATCAACGAACAGAATAAGGAGCTCGAGAGGGGAGCGGTCGCAATAGCACGCGCGTACGCGAACCAGCTTTCCCTCAAAGGCGGACCCTGCGATTGGACATGCGGGGATCGGCATGTGGCGACCCCGTTCCTCAAAAGTTTTGGGTTTCTTCAATACAGCTGTAGCAGCACGACGGCTCCGGCGGACACGCGACTTCCCACGGGGAGGGATACCAAAAGTGAGATGGGATTGTCGATCACCGATGAAGAATACCGCGACGAGACGGACAGGATCTTCCGTTCCGGGTCGAGCGGTGTAGGCGATCTTATGCGGGTCCCGGTCCAACTGGTGGATGCCTCCAAGAGCGGTGGCATAAAGAAGCTGACCGATGCAGTCGAGGCTATCCCTGGCGCCACCTGGATGAAATTCAGTTCGACCTCGGTCGACAATGACGGCCAGGGTGCCGATCGCGTGATTATCCGAGTGCCCGATACGCAGAATCCGCGCCGTTTCGAGCAATGGATCCAAATCGCAATCAATAAGAGTACGGGCCAGCTGGGCCGGAACGTGGACTTCGTCGCCATCCAGCATCGTTCGGATGCCAGTCCCCAGACGGAGCTCACGCCTCCTGTGGTCGCGTTCCGCGGCTTCTCCCGTACACCGGCAGGATTTGAACTGGAGGGCCCGGGAAGCAGGTCCTCGCTGTCAAAGTGTTATGCC
>DATEPD010000087.1:0-3126 GCA_035273365.1 Nitrospiraceae bacterium
GCCATGTAGAGCGGGGTCGTGCCATTGTCCGTCGTTGCCTGCTTCACGACTGCGCCGTGGGTCAACAGCATCTCCACGATCTTGCGATAGCCGTTCTCGGCTGCGACGATGAGCGGGGTCGTGCCATTGTCCGTTGTCGCCTGTTTCACGTGTGCGCCGTGGGTCAGCAACAGCGCCACGATCTTTTGATGTCCCTTCTCCGCTGCTGCGATGAGTGGGGTAAAGCCGCCCGTATTCGCCGCATTGACGTCCGCCTCTTTCTTAATGAGCTTGTTCACCTCCCCAAGGTCGCCTTTGAACGCCGCATTGAGAAGCGCTTCATCCACCGGCCGCATGGCCAGGAGCATCGGCATCAGTCCGAGCACCAAAATCAGCACCCTCCACCGTTGTGTCATCTTGCTCTCCTGTGGTTACGAAAACAGGGGACGTTCTTTTACTCTAACAGGAAGCTGAAAAAATCGCTCTTATCACCGACCCGACAGCGGCTGGAAAGCGTGATGGGCTTTCCAGTTCGACAAGACTGATTGCACGAGCGAACGGTCCGCACGTAGGCCGCACCGGGTGAGGCGTGCAAGGATACCCCTATGTGTTCTTCGTATAGAATGGCAAGGTGTGGACGGTGGCCGGATGTCTGCGGCTATCGAATTCCACGGTCAGCGCTGTACCCGGTTCGCTGAAATCCCGCAACGGAAAGCCGAAGGCGATCACGGTGTTCAGTTGTGGCGAACGCGTCGCACTGCTGATCCAACCTACTTCACGATCTCCGCTGAAGAGTTTTGCTCCGTGAGGCGGTACGGACGCCTCTTTCAGCACGAATCCCACCAGCTTCCGGCGTATGTTGCCGTAGGTGTCCATCCTCGCGACGACTTCCTGGCCGGGATAGCAGCCCTTAGTCAAGCTGAAGGCTTTTCCTTCCAGATTCGCTTCCGGTGGGACGATCTCTTCGTTGAGATCCGGCCCGGCCTTTGGCAGTCCTGCTTCGATGCGTAAGGCCTCACGAGCATGACCGCCGACGGCCTTGATGCCGTATGTGGCACCTGCCTCCATGAGCCGCTCCCAGGCTGTGCTGAGGGCGTCAGCAGGCAGTAATATTTCCAAGTCATCTTCTCCGGTTTCCTCAGTGCACAGGACGAGCGAGGCATGACCGCCTATCCGGGCTGAGATGGCACGCAGCGGCTTAAGGTCGCTCATCTCGACGCCAAAGGCGGCGTTAACAGTCGCGCGGGCTTTGGGCCCACTGACTAGCAGGAGCCCCCAGGATTCCGCGCAGTTCTCCATCTTTGCTTTGACGCCGTAGAGAAGAAATTTTCGGAGGGCTTGGAAGGTGGCGTCGCCGACTTCGCCGACATCTTCCACCCAGAGGCTATCGGATAGGGCATAGACTCGAAAGTAGCTGAGCATCTTACCCTTGTGTGTGAGAAAGCTCGAATAGCGGCCTTGGCCAGGCTGGAGCGGGAGAATATCGTTGCTGATGATACTCTGCAGCCATTTGACGCGATCGTCGCCGGTGATCCGGATTTTGCCGCGGTGCGAGAGGTCGGAGAGTCCGACTGCCTGCCGCACCGCCTGATATTCCACGACCCACTTTCCATAGTAAGCGGGTATGTCCCATCCGGCGACTTCCTCAAAGATTGCCCCGAGCTTCAGGTGCTGTTCGTGGAGGGGGGTGTGCTTCATCCTGAAATGTTTAGTGTTGAATGTTCAATGTTGAATGAAACCCAATTCAACATTCAGCATTGCACATCCAACATTACCTCTTCGATCAGATCTTTCAGTCGGGTGGAAAACTCATTGCGCGAAACAATCTTATTCACTCCCAGCGCCCTGGCCCGGTTAAACGTGTCGACTTCTTCGTGGTTGGCGAAGGCCAGGATAGGAATGGTCTTCAAGCGTGCATCGGCTTTGAGGGTTTCCAAGGCTTGAAAGGCGTTGAGGGTGTCGTCATTCATGTTCACAATGAACGCGGATGGAATCGCCGAAGCCTTGTCGGCAATGTCCTGTTGCGCGCGAGCTCGTTCAATCTTGTAGCCCTTCGACATTAGGGCGTCGCGGACTTTGCTGTAGAAAAAGATGTCGGTGACGCCGACGAGAATTGTCTTCTGGTCCGTCTGGTTTGTTTGGTTCATTTGGTTTTCTAGTTTTTCTGGTTGGTTCGGTCTGTCTGGGTAGTCTTGCTCGCCATGATTTCCTAGCTCAAGTCATATAGTTGAACTGCATCCCTCTTGAACCAAAGAAACTAGAGAAACCAAATGAACCAAACAAACGAACTCAGTTCAGCGAACTGATCAATCGTCCCAGCGCTTTTTTTGCCAAGGCATAATTGGGATTGAGCGCCAGAGATTTCTTATAAGAGTCGATGGCTTCGGTCCATTGGCCTTTGCGCTCATAGACTCGACCAAGATTGAGATGGGGGAAGGCCGGGCTCTCATAGCGTCTCGCGAGCAGTGCTTTTTGAAACCAGGTGATCGCTTCGTCCAATTCGCCCTTCTCGATCAGATAGGCTCCGATGTCATTATAGGGGTTGCCGAAGTCCGGGTCCTGCGCGATGGCCTTGTGACATTCATCAATCGCATCCTCGATCCGTCCCATGAAGCTGTAGGTCCACCCGAGGAACGTGTAGGCCTCGGCGGTCGGGTGCGCCTCAATCGATTTCTTATAGAGCGCGACGGCTTCTTCCAATTCACCTTTCATCTGGCGTTCATACGCCTCTTGAAAGAGTTGCCACGCCTCGCGTTTGTCTTCTTCGCGGCCTTCGCCTTGGATCAGAAAATCTTGTACGTCCATAGTAATCAGGCTGATGAAAAATGTCCCCAGCGTCGTTCTCAGTCGTGCGAACTCCTCAACGTACCCAAGAGGGTACGCCTCCGGGTTCGCACTCCTTGCGGCCTTGCTGGATGACCTTTTTGATCAGCCTGTAGGCCGCCAGTTGATTCCGATCAGTACTATACCTATTCCTGCTTCAGCTTCTTCTTGATTAACTCCGCGCCGTAGCGTCCGGAGAGCAACATCGAACCAAAGGCCGGGCCCATCCGCGGTGTGCCATACACGGCGGCCACGGCCAATCCGATTACGAAACAATTGGGGTAGACCTCGCCGGTATGGTTCATCACGTCTTCTTCCGAGCGC
>DATEPD010000088.1:0-6712 GCA_035273365.1 Nitrospiraceae bacterium
GGATCAGTCAAGCATCGACCCATTAACGGGATCATCAAAAAGACCGCCAGGATTTCTCGCGCCAGCTCGGAATCTGTGCAGACGTCCTTCGTATGCGAACCCGCAGTTCGAAAAGACCTGAGCTGAGTTCAAACGGACTACGGTGGGATTTTTTCAGATCGAGAACGACGCAGATGCCAGCAGATCGTCTGCCGGAAAAGAAAGGCGTGACACGGGTAGATTGCTAGGCATGGCCGCTATCTTCAGTCTCTTCATAGTCGTCGATGAGCTGTTCGAGTTCATCCAACTCGGCTGCTCGAACATTCCGAAACGAGACCCCAAACGTGTCCTCGCCGACCCACTGCACGCGCGCATCTTCGATCGAGACCGGTTCCTCTGCTCCGGGAATGACCAATCTCACCCGAATCACCTTGCCGGGGTACACTTCAAGATCACAATCGAACCTGGCCCCACCGATTGAGAGGTCGAAGGTGACCGCTTCGATTTCATGCGAATTTCCCAATAGGAATCCCTGCACCTTTGCCAGCACCCGGTGATGTGCTCGTCGATCCATTGTGACTCGCAACGTTCTTATTCCCATACGGTTCAGGAACGATGCTGAACGCTTGGTCATTCATATCGTGAGATAATCACCGTAGGAGTAGAACGCTTCCTTACCTGAGCTTGAGGAACTTGCCATCGAGTGTGGTATCCAACATGAACTTTTCGAAATTCTTGTTGTACAGTTCGTTCAGCAATTCCTGGGCATCCTCTGGATCGAACCAGAAGACCTGGTTGACTCCAGTACTGGTAAGGGTCTCCCGGACTTGACTACCGTCAGCGTGATTCTTCACTTGAACGGCCAACCGACTTTTTGCATTAAGAGTAGTCTGTCCGATACCACTCTGGGCATCCACAACCACATCAATTAGTTGGCCGGTCATGGTCACGTCTGCCTCAGGCGCCCCGTTGCCTTTGACAAGGGTAGCGTTCCAGCCTCTACTTTTGAGATAGTCGGCGAAAGCTTGTGCTGTGGTCTCGCCGAGGGAGCCGCTGGAAAGGCTAAAACGACTCTCTCCACCCCATAGATGATGTCTGGTGCCGAGATGCAACCGGTCGGTCCGATGGTCTTCAAAAGGCAGAATCGCGACGGTTGCTGAACTCATCGCGACGACCTTCTCATCAGTCCCCTTGGCTATGGGGACCTTCAGATCGATGCGCTCTCCCTTGCCCGCACAGCCGGTCGCTATGATGATCCCGAGGAGCCCGATTGCTACCCTATGATAGTGCCTCACAGCTTCCTCCTTGGTGTTGCCGTTGTCTCACACATGGGGGCAAGTCTCCGGGCGAAACACCTACCATGTCTTATTTCGCCACGAAATGTGCCCGTCGATTCTGTTGATAACAGTCTTCGTTCGCCTGCTTGCAGAAAGACCTCGTTTCTCCGTAGCTCGTAATCTGGAGTCGCGAGGACTGGATGCCCAGGTCTTGTAGATATGTTTTGGCAGCGCGCGCCCTCTTCTCACCCAGGACGAGATTGTATGCCACCGTGCCTCGCTCATCGCAATAGCCTTCAATCAGCACGGTCTTGTTCCCATTAGCGCGAAGCCATCCGGCATTGGCGTCTAAGACCGGCATGCCATCTTTCCGAATTTGAAACCGGTCGTAATCGAAAAACACGTCGCCCAATGCATTGCTGCCGGAAGTGGTGCCCGGCGTGAGCGAGAGATTGGATGGTTGTTGGCTGTCCCCTGGCCCCTCGGACGAGCGCTCCATCGGTATTGTTTTGATCGCATCCGGCAAGATCTCCTCACTCTTTCCCTTACCTCCCTGTGAAGTGGCATCCCCGGACGAGGAGGAGACATTCTTACCGGCACAGCCCGCTAACAGAAGCATAAGACTCAGGCTCAGATACAGGCTGATGACTCTTCGATCCATGGGATAACCTCCTAGTTGTCGCGCCATTTCGTCAGTGCAGTTCGGCTCTAACTGGAACGGATGTCAGATTTTCACTCTTACTTATAAGGAATCAACGGATGCCCGTCAACCCAAGATCTTGCTCCTTGCCCATGACAGTGTACAAGCGAACAGATCAGTTGCGAACCGGAAGTTGCATCCATCTTCGGCTTTCGATAAGGTGCGACTCATGACCCATTCCCTCGCGCGTTCACTTGTCCTCGCCGGCGCGAGCGGTCTTTTCATCCCACTGAGTTTTCCGAAATCCGATCTCGGATGGTTGGCCTGGATCGCGCTCGTGCCATTGCATTGGGCGTTGGACGGCAAGACCAAGTCGCAAGCATTTTGGATCGGCTGGCTATCCGGTACGATTGCCTTTACCGGCATGATGGCCTGGGTAGTGACCGCGATGAATACCTACGGCAAGGTCCCGCTCGTAATCAGCTATGGCCTGATGTTGTTGCTTACGGCCTATCTCGGCCTCTATGTCGGCCTCTATTCTGCTGGGGTCGTGTGGTTTCGGACCCTGATTCCTCGCTATGGTCTCTTTGCGGTTCCCTGCTTATGGGTGACCCTCGAACTGATCCGGACGTATGCTCTGAGCGGATTACCCTGGGGTCTTCTCGGCTATTCCCAATATCGCCAGATTGAGGTGATTCAGATCGCGGATCACATGGGGGTCTACGGCGTCTCGTTCCTCATTGTGCTCGTCAATGTCGCACTGGCTGAATTCCTGTCCTGGCTGATGCCTCTACGCCGGGGATTCCTGCCGGCAAAGCTCCCCTGGGAACTCGCAGCAATGACGGCATTGCTCGTGACGCTATCGTGGGAATATGGTCTTGGGGTTTTATCTGGAGCGCCTTTTACGGATATTCCCCGATCGTCCATCACTGTGGGAGTCGTACAGCCGAATGTCGATCAAGCGATGAAATGGGATACCGCCTTTCGAGAGGAAACCCTCGCGCGCTTTGACCGGCTGACGGAGAAGCTCGGCCGTACCACAGATATGGTGATCTGGCCGGAAGCGGCAACACCATTCGTCTTTGAGCGTGAGCCGATCTATCAACTACAGCTCATTGCACTGGCAAATCGAGCCCAGACGCCGATCTTGTTTGGGAGTCCCGCCCTCCGATTCTATCCGGATCAACGGCCCTATCTGTTGAATAGTGCGTACCTCCTCTCCCCCGACGGCCACTTGCTGGGTCGCTACGACAAACAACATCTGGTACCGTTCGGAGAATATATTCCATTCAAATCTTCACTCTTATCTTTCCTAGACAAATTCGTCGAAGGGATCGGCGACTTCGAAGCGGGACCCGGTCCGACGATCCTGACCTTGACTCCAAAACTTCAGTCTGCGGCCGCAGAGATACCGGGGACAACCTCTCGATCAGTACGATTCGGAGCGGCGATCTGCTATGAAGTGATCTTTCCGAATCTCGTGCGGAAATTCGCCGCGAATGGAGCGGAGTTCTTGGTCACCGTGACGAATGATGCGTGGTTTGGTCACTCGTCGGCAGCCTCACAGCATTTTGCGATGGTGGTGTTTCGTTCGGTCGAGAATCATTTGGCCTTTGCTCGTTCAGCCAATACCGGCATTTCCGGGTTCATCGATCCGTTCGGGCGTATCGTCGAGGCAACACCGATCTTCACAGAGCAGACCGTCAAGGCGACGATGCAGGTCTGGCGACCGGATACGTTTTACAGCCGGCACGGCGATGTGTTTGCCTACGGCTGTGCTATAATCTGCGCGCTTTTGATCCTGTTTGGCTCTTTCCGCACCAAGGGATCTGAGCCCGACGCAGTACCGGTATAACCAGAAAGGATTGCTCCATGTTAGATGAAGTCAAAAATCGCCTGCGGGCCGTTGAGCAATTGGTATCAGAACTCCGGGGGCATCTTTGACTTCGCTCGCATGACAGCAGAGCTGGCACATCTGGAACAGCAGACGTCGCAGCCGGATTTTTGGAATCACGCACAGAAGGCCGCCAAGATCAGCCGGAAAAAGTCCACGATTGAGCGCGACCTCCAGCAGTGGCGTGAAATCGATGAGAAGAAAAACGATCTGGGTGCATTACTCGAGCTGGCAGAAGAAAGCGGCGACGCCGAGATCGCAAAGGAGTTGACGTTCGAACTGGATCAGTTCGAGCCAAAGCTCGCCGCGCTGCGACTTGAGCTTCTGCTCTCGGGCGAACTGGACCCCAACAATGCGATTGTGGCGATCCATCCGGGCGCCGGCGGGACGGAATCGCAGGACTGGGCGCAGATGCTGCTCCGCATGTACGTCCGTTGGGCCGAGAGCAAGAAACTCAAGGTCCAAACGTTAGACCTACTCCCAGGAGAAGAAGCAGGTGTGAAAAGTGTGACCCTGTCAGTAACAGGGGCCTATGCCTACGGTTATCTCAAGGCTGAGGCAGGTGTACACCGGCTGGTGCGCATTTCCCCCTTCGATGCGAACAAGCGGCGGCATACCTCTTTTGCCTCGGTATTCGTCTATCCTGAGGTCGATGAGGAGATCGATCTCGTAATCGAAGATAAGGACCTCAAGATCGATACCTTTCGAGCAGGTGGTGCGGGCGGCCAGAATGTGAATAAAGTTGAGACGGCCATCCGTATGACGCACCTGCCGACCGGGATTGTCGTGCAATGTCAGAACGAACGGTCACAGCTCCAGAATCGCAACGGTGCGATGAAGGTCTTAAAGGCGCGCCTCTATGAACTCGAATTGAAGAAGAAAGAGGCGGAGTTCAATGCCATCGTCGGAGAGAAGAAAGATATTGCCTGGGGCAGCCAAATTCGATCATATGTATTCCAGCCCTATCAAATGGTCAAAGATCACCGGACCGGTTACGAAGTGGGCCAGGTAGCCGCCGTCATGGATGGCAATCTGGACGGTTTCATCGAGGCCTATTTAAAGATGAAGCAGCGTGGGATCACCGCTCTCAGCTATCAACAGCCGGAAACAGACGAGTTCGATAGCTAAGCGAGGACAGAAGATCGGTCGAGGCGCACATTCCATGGACGAACTGAACGAACAGCAGCAGCAACGCATTAAGAAGCTCGACTCCCTGCGCGAGGCGGGCGTCGCACCCTATGGCTCACGATTCGAGGTGAAGGATTGTGCAGGCCAGCTGATAAAGCTCCATGCAGAAAAAACCAAAGAGGTACTGGAAACTGAAAAGATCTCTTGTACCATTGCAGGCCGAATCGTCGCCCTCCGGCGATTCGGCAAGGCAGGCTTTGCGGTACTGCAAGATGGATCCGGCCGGCTTCAGGTCTATCTTAAGAAAGATCATCTCTCGGAACAGGACTATCGCGTCGCCGAGCTGCTCGATCTAGGCGATTGGATCGGTGTGACCGGCACCCTCTTTCGCACGAAGACAAATGAATTCACCGTCGAGGTCTCACAACTGACCTTCTTGAGCAAAGCCCTCAGGCCGCTTCCGGAAAAGTGGCATGGGTTGACGGATGTGGAGACCCGCTATCGACAGCGCTATATCGACTTGATCGCCAATCCTGAGGTCCATGGCATCTTTGCCACTCGTAGCAAAATCATCGCCGGTATTCGCACGTTCTTGATAGCACGAGGGTTCCTTGAAGTCGAAACGCCGATGATGCATCCGATTCCCGGAGGGGCGTCGGCAAAACCCTTTGTGACCCACCATAATGCGCTCAACGTCGATCTCTATCTCCGCATCGCGCCGGAACTCTATTTAAAACGCTTGATCGTGGGCGGCTTTCCACGCGTGTTTGAGATCAATCGGAACTTCCGGAACGAAGGCATTTCGACCATTCATAATCCGGAATTCACGATGCTGGAGTTCTACGTGTCCTATGCCGACTATCAGGACTTGATTATCCTCACAGAAGAACTCGTCTCCTCATTGGCGCAGCAGGTCCTCGGCAGGACGGTCATCGACTATCAGGGCAAGGAGATTACCCTCACGCCTCCGTGGCGCCGTTGGTCGTATCATCAAGCGATTCTGGAGGTCAACAACCTCGATCCTGCCGTCCTGGGAAATAAGGACAAAGCAATTGCGGCGGCAAAAACTCTTGGTATCGCCGTCGATCCAAAATGGCCGCTCTTCAATATCGTGAACGAAATCTTCGAGGAAACAGTCGAGCCCAATTTGCAGCAGCCGACGTTTATTACCGACTACCCGATTGAAATTTCTCCGCTCGCACGGCGCAAAGATTCGAATCCGGCACTGACCGATCGCTTCGAACTCTATATTGCCGGCAGGGAAATCGCGAATGCCTTTTCGGAGTTGAACGATCCGTTGGATCAGCGGGGACGATTCGAAGGACAGTCCGCGCAGCGGGCTGCAGGCGACGAAGAAGCGCATCTCGTTGACGAAGACTTCCTACGTGCTTTGGAATATGGTATGCCGCCGACCGCAGGCGAAGGCATCGGCATCGACCGGCTGATCATGCTCTTTACCGACCAAGCGTCGATCCGCGACGTGGTCCTCTTCCCTCAACTCAGGCCCGAGAACTAACGGTGGCCCTTCCCTTCGAAATCTTTGTCGGGTTGCGATATCTGCGCGCAAAACGCCGGAATCGGACGATCTCGTTGAACACAGTGGTCTCCATTGCCGGGATCACACTCGGTGTAGCGGCTCTGATTGGGACAGTCGGTATCATGACCGGCTTTAAAGAGGACATTCAGGCCAAGATTCTTGGCACGACGGCTCATGTCATCGTACAGGATCGGATGAAAGACAGCATGAGCGATTACAATCCTATCGTCAAACAGGTTGCAACCGTGCCTGGTGTC
>DATEPD010000089.1:0-3338 GCA_035273365.1 Nitrospiraceae bacterium
CGTTTTCTCGAAAACCAACTCCGCGATGAGTATGGATTCGAGGGAACCCCGATCCGCATGCTGGTTCGGAAAAAATAGTTGGTTCAATTTCCGCCACCACAACACCGTCTTTGTACGCATCTTGATTCCAAGTGTGGCGTCGTATTCAGTATTTGCAGGAAAATCGCACTTCCTTCGTTTCTACCATAGGTGCAACTCTTGCAAAGTCCCGAGAACATTTCTCGAATAGGACCTGAGTGCTACGATCATCTCCGCAGAACCAAGCCAACTTTCCTCAAAAAGAAGCCTCAGAAATAAATGAGGCAGGCCCCAGCGGAACAGGTGCGATGCAACAACCCCTTCTCTCCTCCACCAACTCCGGCATGATTGTATTTTCCTCGTCCGCCCGCGTCCTGCACATGAATGGACCAGCTCGTGCCCTGATGGCGTTGTTCGGTACATCCCACGAGCTCTGGCCTCAGATAGCGCCCGAGTCCATGCCGTTGATCCTTACGGAGTTCTGTTATGACGTGTTGGCACAACTCCAACGTCGAATCCAGGCGCAAGACTGGGCACAATTCGAAATGCGCCGCATCTGCCACATGGTCACACCATCCCTCTTGCTCACAGGGTTCGGTGTACCGAATTCAACCAACCGTGAGATCCGGATCATCCTCACCCTCAACCCGCTGCCCTCGACTTCTTGTGCAGCCGATCATTCACAGCCTCTCCACCTACCGGCCGACGTATGTGCTTCTGTCAGTGGCGCAATTTTGTAAGCATCATCGTCCAAGTCGTTGTAGTGGCGGCTTTCGCCTTGACTCCTCATGGACATCATGTTATTCGCTCAAGTTGATGAAGCATTCCACTCATACAGCGACTCGTCCTCCCGAGGGTCGCAACGACCCTCCGACCACCAAAATATACAGTGTCATTCTTCATAGGCTGCCGCGCCGTGCAATCGAGACCCTCTGCGCTGGGATGGTCTTCGTCACCGTGCTCGGCCCTATCCATGCCGAGGAACCACCTACACCGGTCGAAACGCCCTCACTCCCAGCGGCTGAAACTCTCGTTCAACCCCTTGACCCCATTGATCCAGTGAAGGTTGATCCGTTTATACAGTTACAAGGATCGGTGTGGCGGACCAAAGCCGGGATCGTCTTTCTCAAGACCCCGATCGGATTGCTGACCCTCACGTCCAAAACCACGCTGAAGGATCTTAAAGCTTCCCAAGAGGTGCGCTTTTGGTTGCACGAGCGCCATTCTGTTGTCGAGATCCGAAAGAGGACCGACGGATCGTTGGTCCATCGCTACTACAGCGGGCCAATGACGCCTGGAACCGATGCTCCGGGAACGTTACGCTGGTGGGGGCCTGACGGTGATCACACTGTCCAAGTCGGCACGCAGGAAGATCGCCTTGCCAACTATCACGAGGGAGATCCGCTGACCGTCGAAGTCGATGACACAAATACCATCAGTGGAGTGCACGATCTACAATTCGACCTACAGATCAACCAAACCCCACCGGCTGGCGCCGACGTGCAACTTCTCCTTTCGGGAACAGTGTCCAAGATCAAATCCAATTTCGTCTTTGTCCGCACCCCCGTCGGCCTGGTCATGCTCAATTCAAAGCTCGGGATGCCTCGTGTGAAGGTGGGACAATCGTTGACCTTGCACATCGACCATGAGCTTGTAACCTTCACCTCCCCATCCACTGGCCCCTAATTCCCTGCGCCACACCGATTCCCTAGAATCTGTGTGTCTTTCGAACCTCTGAGCGAAGCGCGAACGAAGCTGGCGGACTTTTTCAGCATCCTGCCAGGTTTGCTTGACAGACCTCAGCCAAGCCCCTAGACTTCTCGCAGCCATGCGCGCCACTCCTCCCAAAGCGTCTTCCCAACGTCCAGCCATGCAAGAGCCCGACGAATTTGATAGGCTGTATCGAGACCATGTCGATTTGATTTATCGATACGCACATCGCCTGTGCGGCGAATCGGAGTCGGCAAAGGATCTCGTTCAAGAAACCTTTCTCAATGCCTACAAAGGACTTAAAGATTTTCGAGGCGAGGCGAAGGTCTCCACATGGCTATACACTATTGCCTCGCGGGCCTGCATACGGATGCGCCGAAGGCGCAAAGGAGAGCCGGAACACGAGTTGTCGCTCGATGAGTTCGTGCCCACCTCAGAGGGAGAGTTTCGCCTCCAGATCCCGATGGAAGGGCTTAGTCCCGAAGAGGCACTGCAGAACAAGGAGCTCCGACAGGCCCTCGACCAGGCGATCGATAGACTGCCCCCAAAGTATCGAATGGCCTTGGTGCTCTCCGATATGGAGGGATTGAGCGCCAAGGAAGTGGGGACCATTATGGGTGTGAATGAGCGCGCAGTAAAATCGCGACTACACCGGGCACGCTTGTTTGTGCGGCGAGAGCTCAGCGCCCGCGGCATCACCCACCACGATGACTCCAAGTCAGAAGGTGTGCCCTCATGACCAAGAAAAAGACAGCGGCGCCGAAGAAACGTTCCAGTCCCTCGTCTCACACCCATGGCCAAGGCCATTGTATAGATCTTCTCAGGCAGTTGTCCGCCTATATCGACGACGAACTCCCAGCCGATATTTGCCGGGAGATACGTCGACATCTGGGAGCCTGTCCGAATTGTGAAGTCTTCATCGCCTCTCTCCAGCAGACCGTCACCCTTTGCCGACATCGTCCAGCCCCACAGTTGACGTCGGTCGACCGGATGAACATGCGCCGCGCGATCCTCAATGCGGCTCACGCACGGTGAGAAGGGCCGTCGGGCTCATCTGCCTGGCTTTGATGCTCGCGAATCCCACACACGTACTTCCAGCCGAAATCGAGCTGGAATTGATCACCGTAGACATCCGCGGACGGATGTTCATTCCAAATCACGTCCTCTTACATCATGATCGACTGACAGCACTACGGTTCCGCAACCACGATACGGAACTCCATACCGTGGTCGCCAAGGAACTCTTCTTCGGCCTCGACCTCAACGTGGGGGGCAATGGAGCTCCGGAATTCGGCCCAGACGGACTCAGGCGAGTGATCATTCCGCCTGATGGTCTCATTGAGATCCAGTTTTCGCCGACTCGGACCGGAACCTTCTCGTACCTATGCGACATGCCCGGTCATGACATGAAAGCCCTGATCCTGGTTGAATAGCAGACGGGTCGTCCGACGTCGTACATGAACGTGGTGCGCGACAGGTGAACAATCTGCCGCAATCGCCGATCTATTGCTACCACAAGCCTTCGGCCAGCGGGCCTCGGGCCCTCATCCTTCTGTTGGGGACATGACACGCCGCCGATGGCGGAGCCAGCCCCCGGGCTCCACGCGCCG
>DATEPD010000090.1:0-3006 GCA_035273365.1 Nitrospiraceae bacterium
TCCAACAGGGCTGCAGGTGACACGGGCTTGTAGCCAGCAATGGCCCTCAACGTCTTGTCGTGAAAAATCAAAAACGGCGCGACGTCTTCCTCTTCGGCGAGTTCCGTGCGGAGTTGCCTGAGCCGCTCAAAGAGCTGCGGATCCGCCGGCGAGACATGCGGAGCAATGATAGACGCGGCCCTCTCGCGAGAGGGCTTCTTCGCCGACGAATTTGGCTGAGGCTCCTCTGCCTGCTTCACCACCGCTGTGTCGACCCCTTGCAGGACCTCCCGTCCTTTGCGCGTCACATCCAGAGTTGGATATTCCGTGCCTTCGACCTGAAGATGCCCCGAGTCGACCAGAGCCCTGACCAGGCCAGTCATGGCTGGCTTCGAAAACGTACGATATGTGCCATAGGTCGGGCAGGCTTCCGCACCATAGGCCAACAGCGCCTTCGAACGGCTTCCGCGGAGAGTCTCGACAATTCGACTCACGCCGAACCGACCCACGTACCAAGACACGGTCGTGAGGATAGCCTTCGTGACAGCCACATCATCGTGGGGGACCTCTTTGGTCGGCTGCCGCACTGGTGCAACACAGCGATCACAGAGGCCGCAGGGGCCCAAGGCCCGTTCATCGTCATCGCTAAAATACTCAAGTATCGCAAGCTGCCGGCATGTGGATACCGACACGTATCCCAACATCTCTTGAAGGAGCGTCTTCATCCGCCCGGCACGATCTGCGCCTTCGGGATCTTGTGATGCCTGCTGAATGAAATATTCCTGCGTCGCCAGATCGCGCTCATGGAACAACAAGACGCAGGCGGCGGGGCGTCCATCCCGACCGGCCCGCCCGACCTCCTGGTAATAGGCCTCCACACTTCCTGGAATGTCGAAATGGGCAACCAACCGAACATCCGATTTATCGATACCCATGCCGAAGGCATTCGTCGCGGCCAGAATCCGCAGCGTCCCCCGGCGAAAGTCGTCATGCACCAGCTGCCGTTCCTCATCCGAGAGACCGGCATGGTAATAGCCGACCGACTGTTGAGACCGTCCAAGCCATTCCGCGGTCTCTTCCACCGCCCGGCGCGTGGCGCAATAGATCAGGATCGTGCCTTCCTGCGTATCGCACACCAAACGTTCCAAAGTCGCCAGTTTTTCCTGCCGGGACTGGCAGAGCCGGACAGACAAGGCGAGATTGGCCCGGCGGAAACCTGCGACCAATCGGAACGGATCGCGGAGCGACAATCGTTTACACAGATCTGTTTGAACTCGGGCCGTGGCTGTGGCAGTCAGAGCCAGGCAAGGAGGATTCGTGAGCTCCTGGCGCAGGTGACCGATCTTGAGATAATCGGGCCTGAAATCGTGCCCCCATTGGGAAATGCAGTGTGCTTCGTCGACGACCAGCAACGAGACCCAGAGGGAGCGCAAGAGCTGGAGAAACCCCTCATGCTGCATCCGTTCCGGCGCCAGATAGAGCAACTGAAGCCGCCGCTGCTGGAGATCCTGAATCACACGGCTCTTTTCAAATCCGGTAAGGCCAGAATGAAACGCCGCCGCTGCGATCTTCCGTTGCCTCATGCCGGCCACCTGATCTTGCATCAAGGCGATGAGGGGAGAAATCACAAGCGTCAACCCGGGTAAGAGCATCGCAGGCAATTGATAGCAGAGTGACTTGCCTTGCCCGGTCGGCATGACCGCCATCGCATCGCGCCCGGCCAACACCGCACGAATGACTTCTTCCTGGCCAGGCCGAAACTTCGCAAAGCCGAACCGCTCGCTGAGTTGTCGAGTCAGATCATCCACGGTGAGATCAGAAAGACGATGGACGGTTGGAGACCATGCGCGCGTGCGGAGTATAGACGACTCACCCACCGCGGGCAAGTCGAACATGCCGAGGTGAAGGGATCAACGCTCAGCCTTCAGTTTCGTCTCGGCGGGTGGCTGCTGAATGACCTGGCTACTCTGGTAGCGAGCCTTATGATTACGATTCACCACCTCGTGCCTTGCCCCTCTTGAAAGGAATTTTGTAAGAACCTACGAAGGCTGTCAAAGACAGGATTACATAGCGAAAGCGGACAGACGGAAAGATTTTATCTATTTATTAACGCCTCCTTAATTATTTCCAGAGATGCGCGTAATAGAATAGGGGCAATAGAACACCTTTGTGAATTCGTTAATTCATGCGAGAAGTAAAGTCCTGTGGCGGACTGTTCAATCTGCAGAGTATTCAAGACAACAGGTCACTTCAAGCAAGAAAATATATTCAGATACAAATGCATCGTAGGCTAGAGGCGCCGAAGCCCTTGGCGTTTGCTATAAATTCTGATGGGTATTCTAGAACAAGTCGAGGTTCCCAATATTCCCGAAGAGAAGGGGGATGGTCACGCGGCCATTTATGCGTTGCGGACTGTGCATCAGTGCCAAACGCAATTAGTTGTCCTGGCAGACCAGAAGGCCAATATTCTTATTGGAGTTATTGCAGTCACGCACACCATCATCTTTACCAAAGTCGACTTCTTGCCGAATGCTCATCCGATGGTTTTGGGTCTATTCGTGTGCGCTCTGTTGATTGAAGCGGTAGGAGTCTGTTTCGCCTTGCTGACGCTGCTACCCAGAGGGAGCGATCGATTGCATACAGTGAAAATTGAAGACGTACCAAATCTGGCATTTTTTGGATTCTTCGCAAATTATCCTGCGGACCAATACGTTGAGTATTTATGTCGCAAACTCGGCCATGATGAATCCGCTAGAAAGTTTCTCGCGATGGACATTTATCAGGTCGGCGTCGTGTTGAAGAAGAAATACAAGTCTCTAAGATTGGCGTATGTTTTTGGCATGGCTGGAGCTGTTATGGTGATATCCTTAACCGTTATTTTTCTGTTCACTCGTTAACGATTGCTGCAGCGAAAACGCCTCTTGTACAAGGCATTCCGTCATAAGGCCTAGATCAATAATCCACATTTGAGTGAATTGTGTTTGGAGTTTCCTGCTGTGTCTGGGTCTGGCTACTGTCACTCAGACC
>DATEPD010000091.1:0-2660 GCA_035273365.1 Nitrospiraceae bacterium
CTTTGGCCGACGGGCTCGCCCCTCGGACCCTCACCGTACTGCACGAGCACGCATCGGGTCCTCACGGCTCCGCGCGTCGGTCTCGCGACGCGGCTCACCGATTTCGCGACGAACCGTCATCAATAATGCAGGCTGAGAAAGCGAAGGTGGTATGAAGGTCAGAACTCATCGATGCGGGGAGCTTACTAAAGCCGCTGTCGGGCAGACGGTCGTCTTGAACGGCTGGGTCCAGCGGCGTCGCGATCACGGCACGGTCATGTTCATGGATCTGCGGGATCGAACAGGGTTGACGCAGGTGGTGTTCAATGCCGAGCGTAATGCGGCGGTGCACCAGGCTTCCCATGCCTTGAAGAGCGAGTGTGTCGTGTCGGTGACAGGCCAAGTGATGGCGCGACCGGAGGAATCCAAGAACCCGAATCTCTCGACCGGAGAGATCGAAGTCTTCGCGGATGCCGTTGAGATGTTGAACGAATCGAAGACACCGCCCTTCGTGATCGAGGACGATGCCGAAGTGACAGAGTCGATCCGGCTGAAGTACCGCTACCTCGATCTTCGCCGTCCGAAGATGCAGCGGCTTTTGAGTCTCCGGCATGACATCATGCAAGCCGTCCGTGGATTTCTGAATAAAGAACGGTTTCTTGAAGTGGAAACGCCGATTTTGACCAAGAGCACGCCGGAAGGTGCGCGTGACTATTTGGTGCCAAGCCGGGTGAACCCCGGTCAATTCTTCGCGCTTCCTCAGT
Organism: Nitrospiraceae bacterium; assembly: GCA_035273365.1. Lineage (GTDB taxonomy): Bacteria > Nitrospirota > Nitrospiria > Nitrospirales > Nitrospiraceae > Palsa-1315. Next base: position 744 of record DATEPD010000091.1, read on the forward strand.
CACCGCAGCTCTTCAAGCAGATACTCATGGTGAGTGGCGTCGATCGCTATTATCAGATCGCGCGCTGCTTCCGGGACGAGGATCTGCGCAATGACCGGCAACCGGAGTTCACACAGATCGATGCGGAACTGTCCTTTGCCGACCGCGAGCAAGTCATGAGTTTGATGGAACAGATGATCGTTGCCGTGTTTCGTGAGGCGGGCGCGGTCCAGCTGCCGACTCCATTTCCGCGTTTAACCTATGCCGAGGCGATGGGCCGTTACGGATCGGATAAACCGGACCTGCGTTTCGACATGCCGCTGCATGACGTGACCGCCTTTGCGGCGGCCAGCGAGTTCAAGGTGTTCAAGGAGGCCGCGACCAAGGGCGGGATTGTGAAGGCCTTGATCGTAAAAGGCGGAGCGGCCACACCGCGAAGCAGGATCGATGCGCTGGGTGAGATCGCCAAGGGTTTTGGCGCGAAGGGGCTTGCCTGGCTGAAGGTCACCGCAGAGGGGCAACTTGATTCCGTGATTGCCAAGTTTTTGGATGCCAAGGCCTTTGCGGAGGCCCTCCCCGAAGCAAAGCCCGGTGATCTAGTCCTCTTCGGTGCCGACAAGGCTGCGATTGTCCACGACGTACTGGGGCGCATCAGATTGTTGCTGGGTGAAGAGCTGAAACTGATCGATACCACAGCTTGGAAACCGCTGTGGGTCGTCGAATTTCCCTTGTTGGACTATTCGCCGGAGGAGAAACGGTATATCTTCGTGCACAATCCCTTCGCCGCGCCGATGGACGAAGATGTGGCGCTCCTGGATTCGGAACCGCTCAAAGTCCGGGCGAAGGCCTATGACATGGTGTTGAACGGAAGTGAAATCGGTGGCGGGAGTATCCGGAACCATCGGAGCGATATCCAGTTTCGTATTCTCGACTTGCTCGGTATCAAGAAGGAGCAAGCGCAGGCGAAGTTCGGGTTCTTGCTCGATGCGCTCGATTATGGGGCGCCGCCACACGGCGGGATTGCCTTCGGACTCGATCGGCTCATCATGTTATTGGGAGCAGCGGATTCGATTCGCGATGTGATCGCGTTCCCCAAAACGCAGCGGGCACAGTGCCCGCTGACCGATGCGCCGTCTGCCGTTAGTGCCGATCAGTTAAAGGAGCTCAGGATCAAGCTGGATGTGATTGAATGACCCAATCCTATCGGCTGGACGCGGGACAAATCGAAGTTGTGGAAGGCCGGATGGCGGAAGTGTTGCGGACCAAGACTCCTGCGCAGCGTCTCGCGATTGGATTTGCTCTGAGACGATCCGCCGAGCGTCTGCTCCGGGCCCATCTGACCTCTGCACATCCGGACTGGGACTCTCAGCGTGTCGTGAGAGAGGTGGCCGGGAGACTCTCGCATGGAGCTGGATGACCTGCTGAAACGGCTCGTCTCGGTGCTCGAACGATTGCAGATCCCCTATCTCATTACCGGGTCCGTTGCTGCGATGGCCTATGGCGAACCACGTTTGACCAACGACATCGATGTTGTGGTCGATTTGGACGAAGCCCATGCGGTCTCCTTTGCGGCACAGTTCCCTCAAGGTGAATATTATCTGAGTGAGGAGGCGATTCGAGACGCGTTGGTTCGAAAGGGCCAGTTCAATATCATTCATCCCGCCTCAGGGCTGAAGATCGACGTGGTGATTCAGAAGGGAACGCCGTTCGAACAGAGCCGGTTCAAGAGGGCAAGGCTGATTCATCCCGCCGATTCGTACGATGCGCGCTTTGCCGCTCCGGAAGATGTCATTATCAAAAAGATGGAGTATTATCGCGAAGGAGGCTCCGAAAAGCACTTGCGGGATATTGCGGGCATCATGACAATTAGTGCCGGTGAGATCGACGAGTCATATATCAGCGAGTGGGCAGATCGTTTGGACCTCAGGGAAATTTGGG
>DATEPD010000092.1:0-2615 GCA_035273365.1 Nitrospiraceae bacterium
AGCAGCAGGTCGTAGAACACCGATTTCACCTCCGCTATGAGATTGAGCTTGGACTCTTCAAGGCCGACCGTTGCGCCGGCTAAACCGGCCTCTGCCGCATCCTGACGGGCTGCCCGCTTGCCCGGCCATTCCAGCGGCTGACTCAACGTCATATTGCGCTCGGCAACACGCCTTCCCAAGGTTGGGTCTCGAAGCGTTGCGTCTGCGGTCTGGACAGTGATCGTGGGGTTGGGATAGGCGCCGGCTTCGATCCGCCGGCCCTCACTTTGTGCGATCACACTCTGGGCGCCCGCGATCGTCGGGTTCCGTTCCAGCGCCAAGTCGATGATGTGGTCGAGATCGAACGTGGGCATTGGATCTTTCGCCTGAACAACAGACGGTACTAGCATCCCATTTGTTCCTGCCACCATCACCATCATCAATACGACACAATTCCATAGCCGCGCCGGCATGTGCTGCCTCCTTCGGAATCACGATGAAGTTGCCCGGTCGACATCACAAACGAAACCGACCGTCGACGTTGTGCTAACTGTGTATGGTCGGAGGATGCAAAAGTTGGGAGACTAGAAGGGTGGAAGGAGGATTCTCGTTCATCCAGGGATGAGTATGGCTCGACCCGCAATCTGACACACTCACTCCAGTGGTGACGTAGTCGTCCTGCATTGCTTGCGGCGAATCGTCTTCGGACTCGGTCGCCGGTCCGGTATCTCTGAAATCGCAAGTTTGCTCATGCCCAGTCTCGCCCGCCGAACCGCATAGGACGCTATTGGCAGCCCACTTGACCTGCTCGACCGGAAGTACGCTGCAGAGAAGCAACGCAAAGACAAGGACGGAGAAACATGAACGGATAATTGTCACAACGCTTTCCTTCAATTCGACGAGGCTGCCGATATGTTCACTGACATGTTCTGAACAGCCCCCCACAGCGGTTGTGACCCGGTCGAAACAGTCAACATCTCATAGTACATCTCTCTAGGCTCCGGTTACAAGAAAAACCGGTCGCCCGCATTACTCAGGACAATTCGCCAACCTCCTCCCAAATCCAGCCCCATCGCCCTTACACTGACCCCAACCGTTACGAGCAACCTATTCACTTCACGTTGCACAATCTTTCGATTGAATTTCCACCAAGTTCGATTCGACAGGTTGAAACCGGCTTTGAAACGCCTCCGGCGACAACCCCGCAAGAGCTGCATAACGACCCAGTACCAGCGGATCCTTCAGGTCTTCATCGGAGAGCCGGATCATGTACTGGCGTGCAATCTGATACGACTGCGCCGTGATATCCACCATCCGTACTCTAGCCCGGCCGCTGACGGGGTCCACCATCTGCTTGAAAGGTATCGGCGTGAACCGCCCATTTTGAATCGACACCATGGCCGCAGTCCCACCGTCGAAAAGAAACTGCGCCGCGCAATAACCGAGATCTCGGGTGTATTCCATATCGAACGGAATCGGATCCGCACAACGTAACTCATAGCCCACATTCTTGGCGACGATCGACGTGGCCAGTCCCAATGCGTTCATGCCCTTCGTCACCTCACGCCGCAGCACATCTCCGATATCCACGTCTGCTAACCGCAAGTGGCCATGTTCATCCCGCTCGACATGATCCAACCCGCCCAGGTCTCGCGGATCAAGAATCTCGATCAATCCTTCCGCCAATACGACCACCCCGTCGGAGCGCCCTCCGCTGAGACGCTTGATCATTGTCCCGATGACGAGATCCAGCAGACGCTGAAGTCTCACAGGCCTCTCTCCAAATTCCTCGGGAATGACGGTGAGCGTGGCGCCGGCGGCCTTCCCGATTCCAAGCGCTAGATGGCCGGCTTTGCGCCCCATGGTGACCACGAAGTACCACCGCGATGTGGTGCGAGCGTCCACCATGAGATTCTTGACGATCTCGACGGCGACATGCCTGGCCGTTTGAAAGCCGAACGTCGGAATGCCATGAGGAAGATCGAGGTCATTGTCGATGGTCTTCGGCACGTGCACGATGTGTACGAGCCCGGACGCCTGTTCTTCCAATTTGAGCGCCGAGAAGGCCGTATCGTCTCCGCCGATAGTCACCAGGTGCGTGACGCCCAGCCTCGTCAAGGAAGACAGGACATTGGCGAGAGACTCAACATTCTTCGTCGGATTCGCCCGCGAGGTGCCCAGACAAGACCCGCCTCGAAAATGAATGCGACCGACTTCTTCGATCGAGAGAGGGCGCACCTGACTGGTGCTCCCTTCCATCAGCCATTTGAATCCGTCAATGATGCCGACGACGTCGCACCCGCCGAGGATACTGCGAATCGTGACCGCACTGATGACGCTGTTGATGCCGGGAGCCGGTCCGCCCCCGACTAAAATGCCGACGATCGTGCGAGGAGTATGCATGATGTGAGAACTCCTGTAATGCGAATCCGTGTCTCAAATACAGCACCCATAGACTAACGCGACGAGGATGGTCCCGCCAAGACGTGTCGAAGGTGGACCAACGAAAGTTTTCGGCCGTGCCAATGACTGAAGTGGCACCGAGGTCCCCATCGCACGCATCACACCGCTCAGCTTACCGGGGTAAGCAACCTGAATCGGTGGCCTAACAGCTTGGGGCAGATTAGCCGGCCGGG
>DATEPD010000093.1:0-3545 GCA_035273365.1 Nitrospiraceae bacterium
GGATGGGACGAGAGAAAGAATCCCGCTAGATGAATAAAGTCACGGGAGAGTTCAAATTGCGCGCGTACCGTCTGCCAGCTGTCGAGCTTCAGAGGCGGTGAGTTGGCGACGGCAGTGGAAATGGGGGGCTCGGCAGCAAGCAGCGTCGCGCCGATGGCCAGGCCGCTACGAACAAGAAAATCCCTCCGGCCGATCGCACCCATGGAAACCTCCTTGCGGAAGTTGAATGTTCAGGGACTTCTCACTCTACTGCGATGACCACCGATGAACAAGCGGGTCGTGTTGGCGGGGATGTCTTCTTCTCAGGGCTGCTCAAAAAGGCTCTGTGACAAGGCCGTAGGGAGCGGGACGACTGAGGCGTAACCTTCTCACCCTCCCAAACCCGAGCTGTTGGAACAGCTCTTTTCCCGTGTGCGGTACGTCGCAGGGTAGCACGCGACTGAAAACGAAGTCAGAGACCTTTCCGGGTGTTTTCTTCGGAGGCTGCTCAAAAAGGCTTTTCAACTAGGCCGCAGGCAGAGCAAACACCGGAGTCGTCCCCTTGGGGTACGTTGAGGATGTTTGCGAGCCGAGAACGAAGTTGCAAACCTTTTTCAGCAGCCGACTTAGTAGCTGTCGATCGGTGGGCACGTGCACACGAGATGGCGATCTCCATAGGCTTCGTCGATACGGCTCACGCTGGGCCAGAATTTGTGGTCACGTACCCAGGGAGCAGGAAAGACAGCCTGTTCACGGCCATAGGGTCGATTCCATTCGTTGGCCGTTACTACTTGCGCCGTGTGGGGAGCATTTTTCAATAGATTATTTGTGCGGGGCTGGCGTCCTTCGGCAATGTCTTGTATCTCCCCGTGAATGTAGATCATCGCCTCGCAGAACCGGTCCAATTCAGCCTTCGATTCGCTCTCGGTCGGTTCGATCATGAGAGTTCCGGCGACCGGGAATGAGACCGTCGGAGCGTGAAACCCATAATCCATCAGTCGCTTGGCCACATCCATGGCTTCAATTCCCGCACTCTCCTTGAACTGACGAAGATCGAGAATGAACTCGTGCGCGACAAGCTTGGACGGTCCCGTATAGAGAACGGGATAGTACTTCTCCAGCCGTTTGGCCATGTAATTGGCGCTTAAGATCGCGACCTGCGTTGCTTTGGTCATGCCATCGCGACCCATCAGTGCGATGTAGACCCAGGAAATCGTGACGATACTGGGGCTGCCATAGGGTGCCGCCGACACAGGTCCGATAGAATCTTGTCCGCCCAATTGCGTGACCGGATGGCCGGGAAGAAACGGCGCTAAATGCCGCGCGGCACAGATTGGTCCCATCCCCGGCCCCCCGCCGCCATGGGGGATACAGAATGTTTTGTGTAGATTCAGATGGCAGACATCCGCGCCGATGTCCCCTGGCCGACAGAGTCCCACCTGTGCGTTCATATTGGCTCCATCCATATAAACTTGCCCGCCGTGCGTATGGACGATCTGACAGATGCGTCGTACGTCCGCTTCGAAGACGCCGTGCGTCGAGGGATAGGTCAACATGAGTGACGAGAGCCGATCGCGGTGTTGAGCGGCCTTGGCTTCAAGATCGGTGACGTCCACATTGCCCTGCGGATCGCAGGCGACCGGCACAACCGTCATGCCCACCATCGTGGCACTGGCTGGATTCGTGCCGTGCGCGGACACAGGAATCAAGCAGACATCTCGATGTTCTTCACCCTGACTTCGGTGGTACGCCCGGATTAACATCAGTCCCGTATATTCACCCTGAGATCCTGCGTTCGGTTGCAAGGACACGGCGGAGAGTCCGGTAATCTCGGCCAGCCAGGACTCCAGCTGATGGAACAACTCCTGATACCCTTTCGTTTGCTCAACCGGGGCAAAGGGATGAAGCCGTGAGAACTCAGGCCAGGTGACCGGCAACATCTCAGCCGTCGCGTTGAGCTTCATGGTGCAGGAGCCCAGGGGGATCATCGAATGGACGAGCGACAGATCCTTCGCCTCGAGACGGTGGATATACCGCAACATCTCATGCTCCGCGTGAGCACGATTGAACACCTCGTGGGTCAGGTACGTGCTGGTGCGGGCGAGATTGGCCGGGAAACTTGTCGTGACACTCTGGCTCAAGGCCCTCACTTGAAAGGGCAGGCGGTCATGACCGACAAAAATTTCCATCAGGCGTCGGACTTCGTCTTCCGTGCTCACCTCGTCCAGCGCGATTCCGATAGAGTGGTCCTCATACCGGCGAAGATTGATGCCGGCTTCGTTCGCTCTAGACAAGATTGGCTCGGCGTGCATCTTTGTCAGGCGAACCCGAATCGTATCGAAATACGCTTCGGTTGCGACATCGAATCCGAGCTGCCGCAATCCCTCGGCCAACACCACAGCCAGGCCATGAACACGCTCGGCAATTCGTCGCAAGCCCTCTGGCCCGTGATAGACCGCATACATGCTCGCCATGATGGCTAAAAGCACCTGAGCCGTACAAATATTGCTCGTTGCCTTCTCGCGCCGAATGTGTTGTTCACGAGTTTGTAGAGACAGCCGGAAGGCCGTCTTCCCCGTCACATCTTTAGATACCCCTACGATGCGTCCCGGAATCTGCCGTTTGAATGCCTCAGCAGCCGAAAGAAACGCAGCATGGGGACCGCCAAATCCGAGAGGGACACCAAATCGCTGGCTGGAACCCACGGCGATATCGGCTCCGAATTCTCCTGGTGGGCGCAACAGGGTCAAGGCCAGCAGATCGGTGGCGACCACCACAAGTACTCCGGCCGCGTGGGCCTGTGCCACCAGTGCACTGTAATCTCCGACGTAACCGTCGGTTGCCGGATATTGGAGCAGAATACCGGCCAGGTGAGGATTCGAAAAATCGATGGTGTGGGTCCGTCCCACGCGTAGTGTCATGCCGAGTGGTTCAGCCCGCGTCTGCATCACAGCAAGAGTTTGAGGATGACAGTCCTGCGAGGCGAAGAACTCAGTCCGTTCGAGGCCAGACGAACGGGATATGGCGAGGCACATCGCCATCGCCTCCGCCGCAGCTGTGGCTTCATCCAGGAGCGAGGCGTTGGCCAGCGGCAAGCCGGTGAGGTCGGTCACCACTGTTTGAAAATTCACGAGAGCTTCCAACCGGCCTTGAGCAATCTCAGCCTGGTAGGGCGTGTACTGGGTATACCAAGACGGGTTTTCAAAAATATTGCGTTGAATGACACCGGGCGTTATGCAGTCGTAATAGCCCATGCCAATCAATGAGCGGTAGACCTGGTTTTCTGACGCGATGGAGCGGATCTCTTGCAACACCACTTGTTCCCCGCGGTGAAGGGGCAGATCCAATTCCTTCCGCAAACGAATATCGGCGGGCACGGTTGCCTCACTCAGCTCTTCCAGCGACAGCAAGCCGAGCGTCGTAAGCATTTCGCGGGCCTCAGCGTCGGTGGGACCGAGATGGCGATGGATAAACGTATCGGTCGGGCTCAGAAAGTCCGGAGTGGCCATGGCGTTGGTCTTGTCCTTCGGATATGTTTCGTCGATCGAGAGTGTTGATGTACTGGC
>DATEPD010000094.1:0-6145 GCA_035273365.1 Nitrospiraceae bacterium
CGATCCGGCCCTGTGCCCAACCCCCACCGTGGTGATCATGACCAAACCGCTTCACCCTCCCCCACCTGAACAATATCGTGTCGGCGTGAATCTGACCGTCGCCCGAACGAGACGGAATCTGCCCAGCGCGCTCTCGCCCCAGATCAAGGCCACCAACTTTTTGAACAACATCCTGGCCAAACGGGAAGCGATCACAGCCGGGGCCTTCGACAGCATCATGCTCAATTGGCAATCGCACCTGACGGAATGCACTGTCAGCAATCTCTTCTTTGTCCGAGCAGGCCAGCTCTGCACCCCGGCACTTGCGTGCGGCCTGCTGGACGGTATCACCCGCGACATTGTGATCGGTCTCGCTCGAGAAAAGCAGATCCCGGTTGACGAAGGACATTTCGGTGTCGAGGCAATTCATAAGGCAGAAGAATGTTTTATCACCAACACGAGTCTAGAAGTGATGCCAGTGACCATGGTTGACGGACAACCGGTTGGGAATGGAACACCAGGACTTCTCACCCAGCAGCTCCATACGTATTTTGTTGCCAACAAAGCGCGTTTTTTAGAACCCTAGCGGTGCCATCCCCCTCACAAACCCCATTGTTTTCCCAGACTATTTATAACTGGGCTCTTGGCACAATAGCTGCACTTTCTTGACACCCAAAAGCAGACTGGTATCGTTGCACCCATGCACAAGACCTTTTCTCTCATCTTGATATCCCTCAGACGGCACGCGGCCATTGGCCTCACCACGACAATAATCACAGGAATTGGCATACTGGCCTACTCCGTGCCACCAGCCAGGGCGGACATTTATCAGTTTGTCGGACACGACGGCTCGATCTCTCTTACCAATGTCCCGTCAGACTCGCGCTATCGAAAAATTGAGATCGAATCCAGCCGATTCCACGCCACCTTGTCCGAGCGAGAACTCGAACCAGTCATTCGGCGACACTCATCGCAACACCAGCTCCATCCCGCGTTGATCCGAGCTGTCATCAAAGCTGAATCAGACTTTGATCCACGGGCGGTGTCTCGCGCTGGCGCTATCGGCCTGATGCAACTGATGCCGCAGACGGCTGTGCGCCTGGACGTGCGGGACATGTATGATCCGGATGATAATGTGGGCGGAGGGACCAAATACTTACGCCAGTTGCTCGACCGCTTCCATGGGAACTTACCGCTGGCCCTGGCGGCCTACAATGCCGGAGAGAATGCGGTCGACCGCTACCAGGCACTTCCCCCGTTCGATGAAACCCGGCAATATGTCCGGAAAGTTCTGCGATACTACCGCACATTCCTTGTCCGCGATGGCGTGATCATGGAGCGTCCGCTCGGCCGATATGCTCCCGCGGAGACAACAGCAAGCCCAGCGATTTCTGAGATGTCTTCCCACTAACAACTTCCCCACTCGATAGACGACTGTGTTGTTGCCAACCAGCCCGCTTGGCCTCTGGAAAATCTGACCGGTAATGTGCTCCGACGCTATTCTCTCGCCACAGAGCCGCTTCTGCGACGCATTGCGCCACTTGCACCATATTTTTCACTTCCAGTGCGCCTCGGCTCGCGAACGGCTGGGTCACCAGTTGGGCCCACCGTGACAGTTGTGCACAGGCCCGAATGAGAGACTCGCCCGAACGAATGACACCGACTTGTCCCCACATCGTTCGCCGAAGTGAGCTTCGCAGCTTTTCTGCATCCTCCAGTGTCCCGAACTGGCCCGCTCGGAGTGTGGTCTCCTGAGACGTCAGTGCGGGGAGTTTATGTTGATCGGCAAACGTAACGGCCGCCGATGCCGCACGCACGCCAAACACTAATCCTTCGAGCAAGGAATTACTCGCCAGACGGTTCGCTCCATGCACTCCGCTACAGGCCACCTCCCCAGCGGCAAAGAGCCCTGGGACCGTTGTCGCACCGTTCAGATCAGTCCAGACCCCTCCCATCATATAATGCGCGCTGGGGGACACGGGGATCCATTCTTCCGTGATATCGATGTCAAAGCGAAGGCAGGTCGCATAGATCGTCGGGAAACGCCGCTTGACAAATTCCGCACCCAGGTGAGTCACGTCAAGATAGACATGACGGGCTTTCGTCGACGCCATCTCCGCCAAGATCGCCCGCGACACGATGTCCCTCGGTGCTAACGCCCCCATGGGGTGGTAACGCTGCATGAACAGCGCTCCTTTATTGTTGCGCAACTGCCCACCCTCTCCACGCATCGCTTCCGACAGCAAAAAAGGTGGGCTCGATGGTAAATACAGCGCCGTGGGATGGAATTGAACAAACTCCATATCTTGGAGCACCGCGCCTGCGCGTAAGGCCATGGCCATCCCATCACCGGTGGCATTCGGAGGATTGGTCGTCCGCGCATAAATATGGCCGGCGCCGCCGGTGGTCAACACGACTGCACGAGCCGGGAGCACGAACTGGCGACCAGTCCCTTCATCCAACACAACAGCCCCGCTGCAATATCCGGCATCGACTACAAGATCCACCGTAAAGTGATGATCCAATCGTTGAATACGTTCCTGCCGATTCACCTCAGCAATCAACACTCGCACCATCTCGTTCCCCGTCGCATCCCCCCGCGCGCGCAAAATGCGGCTTCGACTGTGGGCTGCCTCCCGGGCAAATGCGAACTTGCCGCCGACTTTGTCAAACTTCGCCCCCCATCCGATTAATTCTTGAATCCGCTCAGGCCCTTCTTCAACGAGAACCCGCACCGCTTCTTTCCGACAGAGCCCATGCCCCGCTTTGAGCGTGTCGGTTAAATGGATGGCCACGTCGTCCTCCTCACTCATCGCCACCGCCACCCCACCCTGCGCATGGATCGAACTGCTCTGAAGCGGATGCCCTTTCGTCAGCACGATGACACGGCCTGAACGGCTCAGCTCCAACGCCGCGCGGAGACCGGCCACACCGCTCCCAATGACCAGGAAATCGGCCTGCACCGGAACATGGGATCGATGAGATGGCATGGATTACTTCTTCGGGGGAGGACGTGTGGGATCGACCGTAGCCTGCCGCGCTTTCATACCGAAGGGAGAATCGCCCTGAACCCCACGCAACAGAATCGACTGTGTTCCGACCCATTGCAATCGCGTATGGCCTCGCTGCCGGAGGCCCGAATCATCCGCATCCTTTTTCCACAGCCCCTGCCAATGTACGAACACATCGATATTCTCCCCTTCGATCATAATGCGCTCGACTGCAAAATCCAACGTGATGGCATTAAATGTCTCGAAATCGCCCTGGGCTTCTTCTCGCAGCCGATCAAGCTGATCACTCGGTATCATGAGCGAGGCTAGATCCGACGAATCTTTCTTTACATAGGCTTGGCGGAGCGATTCCACCGCCCGATCGATGCGAAGGTACCGTTCGTGATCGTCGGGATATTGAACCTTCTTGCCGCCGCAGCCTGCGCTGATCAAGAATATCGAGCTGAGCAGAACCACAACGGGAGACAGTGGAAATTTGTACGGTAATATCATGACTGCAGTATAGAAATGGCTATCGGAGAGGTCAAGCCGTCCGTGATGCGGGCTTCACACACCGCAGCCCCGCGAAAGCCTGCCTGCTGTGCCTCGGCCCAACTTTGATCAATTTGGTCCGTTGATGACCTTGCAATTTGAGGCGAAAACTTCTACACTCCCCGCCTCGTAGGAGAGAATACGCATGTCCAGTGTGCTGAAAAAACGCCGAAAAAAAATGCGCAAGCACAAGTACAAAAAGTTGCGTCGGCGTCAAAAGTTTGAACGTCGGAAAAGCTAGGCTCACCCGCTAGGGAAAGGAGCAGTCCGTGGCCGAAGGCAAGAAGGTTCGCATCCGCGTCCGGACTGCGACCTACGTCTACGTTGGCGACTTTCTCATTCCTCCCATGCGGAATCGTGTGTCCGATGCCATTAACGAAGAGCAACGGCTCTTCATCAGCCTTACCGACGTCTTGATTAATGAGAAGGAACGTTCGGACTTCGTGGCCATCAACAAGAACCTGATCGAGTCCATCGCACAACTCTAGCTGCAGTATCTCCCTCCGCCGTGCTCACTTGGTTTTCCCTAACCACCTCCTCTAAGATCGCTCCTCATCATGTCCATCTTCTCACGATTTCTTCCGTTCCTGAAGCCCTATCTGTCACGCATGGTGCTGGCAGGCCTGCTGGTCATGGGTGTCGCTGCCATCAATTTGGCCCTGCTGCGGTTAGCCGGAACCCTGTGGGATATCATAACCGTACAGCACGACCAGTCCAGAATGACGGACGTCATCTCCGGCTTTCTTGGGCTCGTCGTTCTGCAGGGGCTCTGCTCAATGGGTCACAGCTATCTGACCGCGTGGATTTCGCAACGCATCGTCGCTGACTTTCGCCGTCATCTCTTTGCGCATCTGCATACCTTATCGGTGAGCTTCTTTGCTCGCCGACGAACAGGCGAACTCCTCTCACGGCTCATGAACGACGTCACGGTCATACAGTCGGTTGTCACCGAAACGCCGATCGACAGTGCCAAACAGCTCGTGACGTTCGTCGGAGGTATCGCCTTCTTATTGACAATGAATTGGCGGCTCTGCCTCTTGATTCTGGTTTTGCTCCCGCTACTCGTCCTCGTAGCCAAGGTCTTCGGGCGAAGGCTGAAATCTCTCTCGACTTCGATTCAAGATCAAACCGCCGCCTTGAGCACCCTTATTGAGGAAGTGATATCCGGCATCCGTATCGTGAAGTCCTTCGTCCAATCACAGCGTGAAGAAACCAGATTTGCTGCGCAAGTCGAACAGACCTTGGCATTGGCGATGCGACGGGCCGGCACTATGGCGGTGTTTATTCCCGTTATCAGCCTCCTCACCTTCTCCGCCGCAGCAGCCGTGTTGTGGTATGGGGGACATCAGGTCATCGACGGGAGCGTGTCGCCGGGTGATCTCTTTGCGTTCATCCTCTTTGCCGGCATTCTGATCGGCCCTTTCAGTTCCGCTGCCCGCGTGTTCGCACAGATCAGGGAGGCGCAGGGTGCCACCCAGCGGGTGTTCGAAATTCTTGACACACACTCCGAGGTGAGCGACTCCCCCACGGCCATGTCGCTGTCCGCAGTCTCGGGGCACATCCGAGTGGAGCACGTCAGCTTTGCTTATGATCCACGCCAACCGGTCTTGACGGATGTGTCGTTCGAAGCCAGACCGGGCGAACTGGTCGCCATTGTCGGGCCCACTGGCGCTGGAAAGACAACCGTAGTGAACCTGCTCCACCGCTTCTACGATCCGACTGAAGGGCACATCACCATAGACGGGCAAGATCTCCGCCAGGTCACAATGGACAGTTGGTATCGACAGATCGCGTTGGTTCCGCAGGAGACGATCCTATTCGGCGGGACGATTCTTGACAATATCCGCTATGGAGATAGAGAGGCCACTGAGGAAAAGGTGGTCGCGGCGAGCCGTGCGGCCCATGCCCACGACTTCATCATGAGCTTCCCGGATCAGTATCAGACGATTGTGGGGGAAAAAGGGATCAATGTATCGGGCGGACAGCGTCAGCGCATCGCCATCGCCAGGGCTATCGTAAAAAACCCACGGATCTTATTGTTGGATGAAGCCACTTCCGCCCTCGACAGTGAGTCGGAACGACTCGTACAGGAAGCGCTGGAACAACTCATGAAAGGCCGAACAACCTTTGTAGTCGCCCACCGCTTGACGACCATCCAACGAGCAGATCGCATCCTTGTCCTTAACAAAGGGCGCCTCGTGGAAATTGGTACCCATGCCGAACTAATGGACCGTAAAGGGCTCTATCAATATCTCTACACCCTTCGGCTCATCGAACTCCCCTCATAAGTCTCGACATCTATGACAGCGGCCGAATACCGGACAATCGATGGTAAACCCTTGATCCTCGAACGGCGCATACGACTGACCAGTCTCCTAGTACCTGCACTCTTCCATTCTCCTCGTCATTCTTTCCCATCCCACCAGGAACACCAGGATGGTCAAAGGTCCATGATTATCCTAGGCACTAAGTTTCAATCCTCTATCGACCAATAGAGAGACAACGGCACCGGCATCGGCGCGAGCCACCAAACGGGATGGACGGGATTGGTCGCGAAGTTGATTCAACAGAGCGGGGAATAGGCTGCGTCACGAGAGACGAAGGACATCCTCACGATGAAGGTT
>DATEPD010000095.1:0-4375 GCA_035273365.1 Nitrospiraceae bacterium
GGATGCGCGTTGAAAATTTGGAGTCCGCTCATAATCAAGATGATAAGACAAGGAACGTTCAGCCAATGGCTGATCCGTACGGGTAGTCGATGACGGTAGATCCTCTCGACAATTGGGACTGAAGCAGGGAGTACGGTTGAGACGGCACCCTGTTTCGCCGCGAGACCATCAGCAGAAGCATGTGCTTCGAGCGGAAGCGGATCGGGCTTTATCGCGCGTTCCGAAATCTGGTCGTTCTCCTGACCTTGACCGGTTCCAGTTCCGTCGTGAATGAGTGAGGCCATGATCGTCTCTCCTCTCGCGTGGGCTACCTGTCTGATGGTTGGTCGGCGCACGGCCTCGATTCTTACAGGCTGTTGCGAGAGCAGAGACAGAACGGCCTGCGGTCGGTGCCTCCGACCGCAGGCCGTGGAGTCTAGCGGAAGAAATTCAGATGGATGCCTACTTTCCCATTTCCCCCTTCATCTCGTCCTTCATACCCTTCATCTCTTTCATCTGCCCCTTCATCTCATCGTGTTTGGTTTTCATCTTGTCCTTCATCTCGCCCTTCATCTCATCCTTCATGCCCATGCCCTTCATCTCGCCCTTCATCTCATCGTGTTTGGCCTTCATTTCCCCCTTCATCTCGTCCTTCATGCCCTTCATCTCACCTTTCATGCCTCCCATGTCCTCGGCAAATGAAAGGGAGCTGAAACCCATGAGACACATGACCGCAATGACTGACAACATCATCTTCTTCATCGAAAACCTCCTATTGTGATAGTGAACGTTAAATGATCCGATCTACCCCTGCACCCTTCAAATACTCATTTCAAGACGACATCTGATGAGCCAATCCACGATCGGCTGGTCGTGCACTGCATTTAGTCGTATGCGACATTGACAAAGACCTTAATTGCACCGCGTTCCGTCGTGAGCGTCTGCATCATGTCCTGATAATTCTCCAGCCCGGTCACCGGATGCGTCAGTAACTTCGGGAGCCAGCCGGGGTATTCCAGCTCGGCACGTGCAAAGTCGTAGACGCCGGCTTCGAAGTATTCGCGATTGGCATTGACGGTCCCGACGACCAATTTGTTTCCCAGCACGAAATCCAGGTTGATTTTGTCCGCCGGGACGGAATGCTCACGGTCGCCTCCTGTCACACTCGCCAACACCAACACCCCGTTCTTGCCGAGACATTCCATGGCCTCGAACGCTATGGGCGAATAGCCGGTCGCCTCGAACATGAGATCGAACGGGCCGATGCGTTTCGCCGCTTCTCGGATCGACAGATCGTGTGTCGAAATATACCGCACGCCCAATTCCTCCAGAAGATCGAGGTTGCGCGACGGCCTGCTTTCCTTTCCAAAGCTGGTGACGTCGAAGCCCTTCATCTTGAGCGAGAGGGCCGCGAGCAATCCAACAGTCCCCGCGCCCAGCACCGCCGCTTTTTTGGGTCTCCAAATCTTAAACCGTCGCTGCGCTTCGTAGGCCTGAATGATACCCTTTTCAATAATCGAAGTTGGCTCGAGCAGGACAGCCACGTCCTTGAGCCCCTTCGGAACCTTTACGAGATATTCCGGGTCATCGACGAACAGCTCAGTTAGATATCCATGGCGGAGATTGATCCCCCGCTCGTAGTAGATGTCCTCGCTGGTCATATCATACTGGCCGATCTGGTCGTAGAAGCTGCCGCCGGGGCGGCGGACCGTTGGGACCACATAATCGCCGGGCAGGAACTCCGTGACGTTCGAGCCGACTTCAAGCACCCGGCCGAAGCACTCGTGTCCGATCACGAGAAAGTCGTAGCCGGGAGGAGCCTGTCCATATTCGGCGGCGTTGATCTCTTTATCCGTACCATCGACGCCGACGCGCAGCACTTGCACCAACACGCCTCGCCTGTTCGGGACCTCATGGACCGTAGGCTTAGGAAGATCGGCAAGATGGATCGAATTGGCTTGCCCTGGAATGACGGCGACAGCTTTCATGGTCGTTCTCCTTGTGAGCAGACTCATGCAGAAGGGCACATACCGGTTTGTCGAGCCCCGGTCATTAATCTTACAGATAGAGGGGTCCAATAAGGGTCATTCTGCGAAGACTTGGCGGTCATGGATTGGTTGGATGGCTCTGGCATTGTGTCCGACGAGGGACACAAACTGGTCGATCTGGGCTTGAGCGATTGAAATCTTGTCTCTCATCACGATCCATTGGACCCCTTCTGTGCAAGGAGGCGTAGTGAGTGAACCATGATAGGCAAAATGGTGAAGGTTGTTCGGGACTAGCGTGGAAAGATTGAGCTGGCGAGAAGGGGCAGATTCGCCTGCGTGCACTGGCAAGAAAGGCCAGAGTGCCGAGACGACAGGATGCCCGGCTCCCAATTCGGCGAGCAGTGATACGACAACGATGTGGCCGGCTCGGTCACGATGCACGAGATGGAGCTCAAAGGGGGAAGTCTTTCCTTCGATATGGTGTTCGCTCGGTTCGTGAAAATGAAATTGTATCAATCGGTAGGTTCGTCCATTCACTTGTAGCTCGCTCCCAGATGAGACCTTCACCTGAATCGAATGGCCGTTGTGCATGGCCTGAATGTCTGCCTGCCGGTAGTGGAACTCAAGCCGCTCCGGGGCCCGATCCTCACCCGGCATCGTGACATCAATTGGTGACTGGTGTGAGCCTGCTTCACAGGTCATATAGCCATGACTCAACATCCCCCAATGGTCCATGCCCTGCTCGCCATCGTAGGCCCAGTGGGGAGAATCGCTGGAATGCGGCGCAGACTGTGTGAGTGCATCAGCCGCCTGGCCCGGCGCGAGACCGCCGAACCAGATACCCGCCGCAAGACCTACTGTCGCCGTTTGTCTTGAGATACGATTCTTCATATCGAACCGCCATCGGCGAATTGCCATGTTATTCATGGGTCACTGTTAGGCAGAGTGAATTTCTCGAATACCGAAAGAAGCCGCACGCCTATTCGCTGAGGCGTGCGGCAAACTTCCTGCCCAGGCGCTCTTTCTATCCATCACGACGCACACGTGTGAGCGCTTCGCCCAGCGTCCAGATCGAGGCTCCCAACAGTGCCAAGTCCTTCAATAAGAATTGACCCGGTGCAACCGACAGAGCGGGGAACCCGCCCAAGGTGGCCTCCCACACAGGTGGCGTGGACAACATGAAACTGAGGGTGCCCAAGAACAGCACCGCGGCCAGCGCACTACCGGCGGCTGAGATCCGTGCGGAGATCGGCCTCGCGGCGATCATCACCGCGATAGCAATTTCCAGCACACCCAGCCAGTTCGAAAATGCCTGTACGCTGAAAATGTTGTAGAGCCAACTCATCAAGGGACTATTGGCCACCAACGGTTGAATGCCGTTCGCTTCGTACGCGGAAAACTTCATGGCCCCAATCCAGGCAAAGACCACAACAAGTCCGTAGCGGGTCATGAATGTGCCCAGGGCCTGCAGTTTGTCGCTTAAGGTGGTATCAGTCTCTCTCTCCAATGACATTGTGGCAGTCGCTGTCCTGATCATGGCACGCCTCCTTCTTCGATCTGATGTTTAAATTGCAGCCAGTAGTCTACCTACGTGGCCAGTTGTCCTCTCCGCTGCTGGGACGTAGTCGCCCGAGTTCTACCGTCCTTACATGACGTTTCCTGGATAGATCCGACTGGTCCATCTCATAACGGAGTTTGGCGGTTCGGATGATGAGTCCCCGTCCAGGAAACCCTGGGCGGGAGACCTCATGCTTGGAAGGACATTCTAGTTGGCGTGGCGCGCGACAAACTGCTGACGTAGGATGAGACGATTACTAGGTGGGGGACAGAGCTTCGGGAGGTTCCTCAGCGCAGAGGAGACCAGCTCGATCTGTTTCAGATACACACGGCAGTGGCTGCAGGACGAGAGATGAAGCCTGACCCGAACTTTGGTCAGGGCGGAAACATGGCCATCCAGATACTCAGAGGTGAGGTCTGTGAAATTGTGGCAAGTCGGGCCTCGGTGGATCCATTGTGAAGGATGATCTTTCATGAGGGGTGCCCTCCAATCGTGGTGTCACCCGTGAGTCCCTCCAATCATAGATTTCTTACAGCACCCTCCCGCAGAAGTAGGCTAAGGTCGAGGTTAAGGTTAAGCGGGACCCGTTCTCCTTAACCTCAACCGTAACCTTATCAACTTAGAGCGGTTTCCACCGCGACTCTTACTCGTTCCCGCGCCCGGTGTAGCCGGACATAGAGGTTGGTCTCGGTGATCTTCAGCATCTCGCAGACTTCCTTGGCTTCGACACCTTCCACATCTCGGAGGATGAGCACCTCCTTTAAGGTCGGTGGCAAGGCATCGATCGCCCGCTGCATCGCATTGACCGCCTGCTGACTGGCAAGCAACTTCTCCGGAGTCTGATCGTCCC
>DATEPD010000096.1:0-2713 GCA_035273365.1 Nitrospiraceae bacterium
CCTGCTACAGTGATCCTAATTGTCGATGTGGCGTAACGCTACAGACCCAAGCGTTCTCTCTAGAAGACTCGCCCTGACAATCCAGCCCTTCTCTTCATGCTGTAGTGTGTAAAACCCTGTGCTATCGCACTTCTTCTCCAGCCACGGGAACATGAGCCTGCATGGCACCGACAATGCACAACACCTGCCGTCGGGCGAGCAAAGTGAAAGATCCAATGCCATTCTCCGCTCCAACCTACGCGCAAGTTCACCGTACTTTCAGCGGCTTCGTGCGTGCCATCTATCGACTCGAGGTGATCGGCGCCGAGCATATCCCCGTCAACGGTCCTGTGATCGTCGCTTCAAATCACGACTCGTTCCTTGACGGAATCATCTTAGGGGCGGCGATCTCGCGGGAACTGCGTTTCGTTGCAAAAGCGGAGCTCTGGCGGTTCCGACTGCTCGCATGGATGCTCGACGGGCTCGGTGCGATCCCGATCGTGCGCAACCGCTACGACTTCCGCGCTGTCACGGAGGTGCTGCTGGCGCTCAATGCAGGACAAGCGGTTGCGATGTTCCCACAAGGCACCGTCCGCAGCGACCGCCCCTGGCACCGGGGTGCCGCGCACATGGCGCTCCTGACGGGCGCGTCGCTTGTGCCGGTCCGCCTCGTCGGCACCGCACGGGCCCTCTCGCGGGGCAAAATCGGCTTCCCGAGGTTGCGGGTTATCGTAGGAGAGCCGATCAAGGTTGCGCGCACCCCGAACGACTCGGACGCGGCGACGGAATTGACCGAGCGATTACAGGTTGGCGTCGAATCACTGGCCTAGCCGGGACCCCGCTAGAGGAATTTCTCTTTGGCCAGGTCGCAGATCCGGCGGGCCGCGTCATTTGAAGGAGTGGTGGTAGTGTCGATACACAGATCCGGGTTGATCGGCGCTTCGTAGGGAGATTGGAGTCCGGGCACGGTGAGAGATTCGCCCAACTTCCCCTTTCGGTAGGTTCCTTTTTGGTCCCGCTCCATGCAGGTTGTGAGGGGACATTCCACAGCGATCTCGATGAACCGAGGGATCACGGACCTCGCAAAGTCACGATAGACCCGCCGGTTTGCCGTCGCATCGAACACCACGGTGACACCATGTGCCACGAGACGCTGTCCGGTGAATGCCAATGCGCGGTAGAGGAGGTCCCGCTCCGTTTCTGAGTAAGTCGGTATCGGCGTGATGACCCGCCTGACCTCGTCGGATTCCAGCACCTCCACCGCAAATCCCATCGCTTCGAGTTGAGGTTTCAGGGCAGAGACGATCGTACTCTTCCCCGAAGCCGGCATGCCGGTGATCCAGATGGCGAAACTTTTTTGCTGGTCCATACGCTGCACCAGCTATTAGTATCAACACGAGAAGAAAGCAGGCCCGCACCTGAATGCTAGCAGCTCTCAATCATTTCCGACAATACTCATTCACACATGATGGATCGAAGCGCGGTGCGTTCAGCACATGTTCGATAAAGCGAAAGATGGTCCGGCGCACCTCGATCGGCAACTTGGGGTACCACACCGGACTCGCTACGACCAACCCTCGAAACGCAAAGAAGGGGGCAGCAGCCTCTGCGACCGCATGGTCCCGACTTGCCGCCAAATAGGTGTCCCAAAAGAGTCGGAACAGGACTTCCAAGGGTCCCTTCAAAGTGCCCCAGCGGCAGAGTGAGAAAAACAGATAGTTGATCGACATCGAAGTCACATCGTCCGCCGGTTCCCCCCACTCCCCTCGCGAGCGATCGAGCACGGAAAAATCCGTACCTGTTCGGAACAAGACATTCCAGGGATGAAAGTCTCCATGGACCTGTGAAAGCCGCTGGGTTTCTCCGCGTAAGCGCCAGCGCCACCGATTGCAGGCGTCTTCGACGGCCCGCAACAGGTCTTCCGTAATGAAGCCGAATCGCGCGGGGTAACTGTCGGTCAGCCCCATAATACATTCGCCATGGCCGATCAGTTCCCGAAGCCGACGCCGATAGAGGGAGGGGTCGCGCTGTTTTCTGGCATGGATCTCTGCCAGATACCGGGCCAGGGCGATCGTCCGTGTTCGATCCAGTTTCCGGAGGCTTCCGCCTTTGGCCAATCGTTCAAGATCAAGATGGTAGCTCTCCCCTTCCGTCCACTGAGTCAAGACGAAAAATTCTCGTGCCTCGGCTACCGAGATCAGCTGCCGATCGTCGGTAAAAGCTCCGACATCGAGTGCCTTCACGTGGCGTGGCAGCCGGCCATAGGAATCATAATCCCAGAGCATCGCTTGAGCCCGATCCGCCGGATGCTCATGACCGAACGGCCCAGGACTCATCGTCTCCAGCACCGCCGATTGGACTGTGCGCCCGATTTGAAAGGTCAATTTGACGGGCGAACCATATCCATACTGTTTGTAGGTGCCCTGCGAGCTTTCTTTTCCAATGACCCCATAGGTCAGCAAGGTCGCCTTGGGGCCGAACCGTCCGCGAAGGTATTGTTCCAGAAACTGCTTCTTTAGCGCGGGCATCGTAGTGGAGCTACGCAATTCATGTTCCAAGACGGTGAGGTTCGGCACACGCAATGGAGCCAGCCAGATGGTCTATTCAACCTTTGGTCTCAATGTGATCTGGTGCATTGAGCTTCACTGGCAGGAGTGGTAGTGGGGAAAAATGCGCCACTTCTGACCCCAAAGCACTCGGCGAGAAGTCAGAGACTAGTGGGGAAAACTCTCAA
>DATEPD010000097.1:0-4895 GCA_035273365.1 Nitrospiraceae bacterium
CAGCACACTGGTGTCGGGAACACCCGGCTCCGGTAAAACTTCTATTGCAGCCCACCTCATTCATGCGGCATGTGCTCGAAACGAACGCTGTCTCTACTTTCCGTTTGAGGAGTCTCAGCCGCAGATCGTTCGCAACATGCAGTCAATCGGATTCGACCTGAACCGCTGGGTTTCTCGCGGGCTGTTGCGCTTCCATCCGGCGCGTCCCCACCTCCATGGATTGGAAACTCACCTCGCGCTGATGCATAAGCAGATCGCTCAGTTCGACCCGCAGGTGGTGGTCGTCGATCCGGTCACCAATTTAACGGAGATCGGCAGCGCGATCGAAGCCAAGGCCATGCTGACCAGGTTGGTGGATTTTCTCAAAGGCCAGCGTATCACCGCATTGTTCACAAGCTTAACGTCCGACGCCGACCATGCGGAGCTGACCGACGTGGGGATTTCGTCATTGATGGATACCTGGCTGCTCGTTCGCAACCTGGAATGTAACGGCGAACGCAATCGCGGGCTCTATGTGCTGAAGTCGCGCGGCATGCCACATTCCAATCAGATCCGTGAGTTCATCCTGACCGATCGGGGCGCCGAGCTGCTTGACGTCTACAGCGGTTCGGCTGGGGTACTCACCGGTACGGCGCGCCTCATACAGGAGGAACAGGACAAAGCCATGGCACTCACACAGCGCAACGAGATCGAGCGAAAGCGCCGGGAACTTGAGAGTAAGCGAGAGGCCATGGATGTGGAGATCGCCGCCTTGCGCGCCAGATTTGCCGCCGATTCGTCGGAGTTGGAAAGGACCATCGCCGATGCCCGCAGAGTTGAAGCTAGTCTTGCAGAACAGCGAAAGGTCCTGATCAATATGCGTACGGGCCATACAAGTAATAACGGATCGTCGAACGGCAGAAAAGGAGCCAAGAATGGCCGTCAATATCAAACCGACGCAGACAGAAGAGACAATGGACAGAAAGAGCGGGCCCGGGTCCAAAAATAGACGGTGGCAATTGCGTCTCTATGTCGCGGGCCAGACCCCGAAATGTCTGACCGCATTTGCCAACCTCAAAAAGCTATGCGAGACCCATATGGACGGCGATTATCACATCGAGATCGTCGATTTGCTCGAACATCCGCAACTGGCGAAGGGCGACCAAATCCTGGCGATTCCTACATTGGTGCGCAAACTCCCAGAGCCGGTACGGAAAATAATCGGCGATCTCTCCAACACTGAGCGGGTGCTGGTTGGATTGGACCTGAGATCCACATAGGTAGGCTATTCGCATAGGTGATGCGTAGGGCAGGGGGAGAGCGCATGGTTAAAAGGAAAACCAAAACGCCTCGTGAGAAAACCGCCGCGTACGAAGATGCTTTGGGCAAAGCCGATGCTCAGGTGTATGTCCTAAAGCTCTGTGTCAGTGGGATGACGCCGCGTTCGCGCGAAGCCTTGATGAATCTCAAGCAGATCTGCGAGACCTATCTGGAAGGGCATTACCAACTCGAAGTCATCGATTTGTATCAGCAGCCTGCACTTGCCGCCAAACATCAGATTATTGCAACCCCGACATTACTGAAAAGTTATCCTCCACCGTTGCGACGGCTGATCGGCGATCTCTCCGACACGGATGCGGCCATACAGCGACTCGGCATCCCACTACTCCAGAAGGGTGACTCATGACCGAGCACACGAAATCATTCGAGGAGCTTGAGCGTGAGAATGACTCGCTGCGCACTCGCTTGGAGGAAGTCAGCGAGGTGCTCACGGCGATCCGCGCCGGTACAGTGGATGCGTTGGTCGTAGAAGGCTCGAACGGCGAGCAGGTCTTCACGCTTGAAGGCGCCGACTATCCATACCGCATCTTCCTGGAAAGCATGAACGAAGGTGCGGTGACCCTGGCCATGGATGGCACGATCGTCTATTGCAACCGGCGGTTCGCCGATCTCGTCGGTACGATATTAGAGCAGACATTCGGCAGGCCATTTCTCGATTTCGTGGTGTGTTCCGACCAGCCGGCGTTCGATGCGCTAATGGCGCAGGGGAATGGTGTCAGTGTCCGTTCCGAGTTGTCGCTCGAGCAGCCTTACGGAACTGCGATTCCTGTTCAGCTCTCGGCCCAACGCCTCTCGCAGAAAGGCAGCGATTATTGGTGCCTCGTTGTCACGGATTTGCGCAAGCAAAAACTTCATGATGCCCTGCGCGAAAGCGAGGAGCGCCTTCGGACGTTCACGGCCAAGTTGGAGCAGCGCGTTGAAGAACGAACGAGGGAGCTTGTCGTGTCCCAAGAACGTCTGCGCGCCTTGGCGAACGAGTTGAATCGGACGGAACTGCGCGAGCGTAAGCGTATGGCGGCAGAACTGCACGATCATTTGGCTCAACTGTTGGCGTTGTCCATCATGAAGTTGGCACAGGTCAAGAACAAACGGGAACTGACGCCGGCCAGCAACAATCTGGTGAACAAAGTGCAAGAACTCCTTGTCGAGGGACTGAACTATACCCGCACGCTAGTCACCGATCTAAGCCCTCCCATGCTGCATGATCTTGGTTTATTGCCCGCGCTCAATTGGTTGGCCGAGCAAATGCAACGCCACCAGCTTGCTGTGACCGTTGAAATCCCCCAAGGGGGCGACGAGCTCAAACTTTCGGAGGACCAGGCCCTGTTGCTGTTTCAATCGGTCCGTGAGTTGTTGATCAATTCCATTAAGCATAGCGGGGCCTGTGAAGCGACGGTGTCGTGTGCCTGGCGTGACGGCACAGTGCGGCTTGAAGTACGTGATAGGGGTAAGGGCTTCGATGTATACACGAAGACCAGAAGTAACAGTTCTACCCATTTTGGACTTTTCAGCATTAACGAACGGATGCAGGCGCTCGGGGGGAGCCTCGAGCTGGAATCGGCCGTCGGCATAGGTACCAGAGCGACACTCGTACTGCCGTTGACCAGTGCAACCGCCGTAGGTCTTACGGCGAACGCTCCGAGGTCGGATTTGTCAGCGTCCGCGCTCCCCTCTCAACCATTCGATAGAAGCACAGAACCCGGCCATGCACACGTCACGACTGCTACCTCAATGCAACCGATTCGTGTGCTGTTGGTCGACGATCACGCCATGGTTCGGCAAGGCTTGCGAACGGTGTTGGATAGCTATGCTGATATCCAAATAGTGGGTGAAGCGTCGAACGGTGAAGAGGCCCTTGTCGGTGTTGCGACGCACCAGCCATCCATAGTTGTCATGGATATTAACATGCCGAAAATGAACGGCATCGAAGCGACCGCAGCCATTAGAAACTCCAATCCTGAGATTAATGTGATCGGCTTGTCTGTGCAATCTGGCGGGGAAATACAGCAGGCCATGCTGAAAGCCGGTGCCGATGTGCTGCTGACCAAAGAAGCTGCGGTAGACCAACTCTACAAAGCAATTCAAACAGTGCGGAAAGGCGAAACAAGAGCTATGACGAGGACGAGTTAAGCGATGATCATGGTGACAGGGCGAAACCCATAGGCTGATTGAGGTCGCCGTCAGGGATTCCACCAGCTATGTTTAGTTCCCGTGCCTTCCGCAGGAAGAATTGATCGGGTCGAGAGCAGAATTCGTCCGCGGACATTCCCTGCCGTTGAAACGCGAATAGGAGCGAGCCGGTATACAGTGCCTTTTTCCGATCACATGCCTGGTTCTCAGGTCATCTATATCGGATCAGAAGCGCTTGAGAGGATGATTGTAGAAGGGGACATTAAAAACCGCGACGTTCGGATGCTGAAATTCTAGGCGTTTTTCTCTCACGGGAAATGAGCGATCTCCGATAGCCAGCAATTGCTCTTTATTCAGCAGCAGGTCTCGTTTGTCATAGACGGACCATTCGTATTCGCGCGTCATGCCGAGGGCATCGACCGGACAGGCCTCGACGCACATCCCGCAAAACAGGCAGCGGGTCATATCCATATAATATTCTTTCGAGTAACGCTTCGTCGGCTCTCCCGGCACTTCCGCGCTGACCACGCGGATGACCCGAGATGGACAGGCCGCTTCGCACAGATCGCAGCCGACACATTTTTCCGTTCCATCGTCGTACCGCAACAAGGCCAGCATGCCACGAAAGTTGTCCGACAGCGTCCGCTTTTCATGCGGATATTGCAGGGTAATCGGCTTGTAATGCAGAAGATGTGACAGCGTCGTTTTCATCCCGACCAGGATCTCATAAAACGTGATGCTCTTGAGCCAATCTTTAAACTTCATCATTTGGGCTTATCCCGTCCCAAGGGCCGTCTGCACTTGCAAAAGGGTTGTCACTTCTCACGTTGGATGCGTAACGTTGCTAGACACTCGTCCCGCTTTGATATCGATCCGCCAATCACGGCATTGTTCACACTGGCATTCGACAGGATTCCCCGTACACTCGCCAGCGTCAAGCGCTTCATCGTCTGGTTGCAACAGGTACTCGTGAGCATCGATTTGTTCCTTGTCTTGCGCGGATACATTGGGTACATCGCCATGGTTTCTCGACGTGTTGGTCTGCGAATTCATGAGATCCGGCCTCGCCAGCCCCCTCTCTCCCGACCCTGCTTCTCGATGAAGGTCTTAAACCCCATCAGATCTCTTCGCACGTGCGACGACACGATGCCAAATGCATCTCCGAGATGTTCGGTCACGCCTTCCGGCTCATATGCCAATTGCAGCAGGACCTTCGATCTGGCATCCGAGAGTCGCTGGAATGAAACGACGCCTCCATTGATGGCGCCGCCCCGATTCCTCCAGGCGATGCGCTGGTCCGGCGTCTGCTCGGTAATCTCGGCGTCCCACTCTTTTTCCTTGCCTGCGATCTCGGCTTTCCAATGCAGATGTCTGTCATCTAGCTGGCGGACTTCTTTGACCCCTTCCATGAATTGGGGAAAGTCCTCAAACTGTGTCCATTGATT
>DATEPD010000098.1:0-4689 GCA_035273365.1 Nitrospiraceae bacterium
CTGACAATGCCCTATACGGAGGAGACGCCGCTTTCTATTACAAAGGAAAATATAGTCGGGAAGGTGAGAATCGAATTTCCGCCAATGTGGAGGTGGTTGATTACTCAGGAAAGAAACAATCGGTCCTTGGTCCGCTCGGGATGTTCAGGCTTGCGCTCACTGGCGTTGGAAAGGATCAACAGTTGACTCTTGTAGGGCAAGTCGAAGGACAGCCGAACTTAAGGATTTCAATAATTCTGAAGAAGGTTGATGAATTGGTCGAAGCCTGACTTGAGAGGAGGGGATGTTATGAAATCACGCACGTGGGAAAATTTTGGAAGCCCGTCGCCGACAGGACCCCCGCGTTTCAAGTGAGATTCCCTGAACGATAACAGGTCGAAAATGTTGACGGTGGAAGCACACCGCATAGAACGAAGTCAAAGGCACGGCGAAACGTGGTTGCTATAGCCACATTCCCTCTATCCATGTGTGATTTCTGAGTCGGGGAGGGAGAGTTACAAAACGGCTGCTCTATCATTGAGAAGAATATTGAGTTTATTTTTCCTTGATTACCATCACCTCTGTCGCCTTGATAAGAGCGACCGCACGATCTCCGACCTTCAGGCCAAGCTCATCAAGAGCATCACGCGTGATGACTGCAGTAATCTTGTTCTCTCCCACGTCCAGATTGACCTGGGCTATGATGCGATCGCGCTTGATGGCCGAAACAATGCCGACCAACTTGTTCCTGCCGCTGACCTCTTCGCCTTCCGGTTTTTTCCCTAACCAGCGATCCAGTACCGCCTTCTTGAAGCGATACCGCCCACCGATCTTGGAACTGGGAATTTTCCCCTCCCACATGTACCGGTAAAAGGTGGGAAGAGCGAGGCGCAGGTACTTCGCGGCCTCGCGAGCGGTTAAAACCGCATCTGGCCCCTGAGACGTCGTTGTTGGGCTGTGTCTTGCCATATTGTCTCCTCTTTATCGCTCTGGCACTTCCGTAATGAGCACCGCCACGTCCGAACGTGTATTGCCCGACATCTCCAGCCAATAGGATCGCTCTCGTTTTAACGGAAACCCCAGGCTCTTGTGAATCCGCCCGCAGTGTAAACGAGGAGCGATCTTGACCCGTTCGATCGGTTTTCCCTCCTCGATTACTTCAATCCAGAGGGTCGAGTCTGCGGAAATTCTGTATATGCCATCCCTCGGAACGGTCAGCAGAACAAAACCACCAAAAAGGTCTTCCACCTTCTCGCTCGGCTTTGTCCTATTGGCCATGCTACTTTCCTGCCCTGGAGTCTGCGGGGATTCACTCGGTTTTCCCATGAGCCAAACCTCTGACAGCGGTCGAAGTCCCACCTCGAGTTTATGGATGCCGGGTTCAACTGCCTGCGTGCTCCCCGGCCTTGGCAAAGCCTCAATCTTCGATCCCGGCTCATCCATCTTGGACACAATTGCCTGCGATTCAGGGGAAAGCTTCGTGCAATCTTCGGTGGGCCCAGGAGAATGAATGTGGTCCATTTGCGCGGACACGATCATGGGAACAAATAGCCACCATGAGATAATGAGTAACACCTTCGCATCGCGAAGCTCGATTAGTCCTCCAAATGCCCCGATCGGTCCGCCAGAAAGAAAGGCTTTCATTTACTCCGTCAGCTCCTGATTAAGTGCCACTGTTTTGATATGTGCATATATCCTCTGCCCGGGCTTAAATCCGAGGTTAGCAAGCGATTTTCGGGTGATGCTGGCGACGAGCGGCGCTCCGATATCCAATAGCACGTCTACCGAAGACTGATCCATTTCCCGGATCTCGATAATCGTCCCCTCAATAATGTTTAAAACACTGGTCGGAGAATCGGTACGGCCTACGACAAGACTGACATCGCTGGAAAGGATGTGGACCCGTATGGACTGTCCAATGGCCACCGATTGAAGGGGCACAAACAGGAATTGGCCCTTGAATTCCAGCCGGGTGAGACCGTACTCCGGTTCGTGGCTTGCCACACTCGCGTTCAAGACGGCGCCGGCTCGGAGCGAGCCAAAACTTCCCCGAAGCTCCAGGGACGTCAGCATCTCATTGAGCGTGCCGGCCCCTATGAGTTTGCCCTGTTTCATGAGGACGACACGGTCTGCAAGTTGGAGGATCTCGCTGATCGCATGACTGACATAAATCACCGGGATGAGCAATACCTCATGAAGCCGGCGTATGAAGGGAAGGATCTCTTGCTTGCGCTGAATATCGAGGGAAGTGAGCGGCTCATCCAGCAGCAGCAGCTTGGGACTCGTGAGCAGTGCTCGGCCGATTGCCACCCGCTGTTGCTCGCCACCGGAAAGCTTGTGGATGCGGCGCTCCAGGAGATGTCCGATACCTAGAATATCGACCACCTGTTCGATCGAAATACGGCGTTCTTCGGAAGATATGCGATTGTAGCCGTAAAGAAGATTGGAACGCACACTGTAGTGGGGAAACAATCGAGGCTCCTGGAATACGTACCCGATCGGGCGGTTGTAGAGTGGCAGACACAGGCCCTTTGCTTCGTCCTGCCAAACGTCATTGCCGAATTGCATGAAACCATCGGGCGCGCGTTCAAGCCCCGCTAAGCATCTCAACAGTGTTGTCTTTCCTGATCCGGAAGGCCCGAACAGCACGGTAATGCCCGACGTCGGTAAATCCAAGCAGACGTTCAGATGAAAGCTCGGATAGCGTGCATCAAAACGTGCAACCAAACGGCTCATGACACGTGAATGGGAAATCGTCGGTTCGCAACATATACTCCCAACAGCACCAGGAACGAAAAGATCAGCATGAAGGCAGAGATCGCATGCGCTTGAGCAAATTCCATCGTTTCCACATGGTCAAAGATTGTCGTGGACAGCACTTTCGTCCGGCCAGGAATTGAACCCCCGACCATGAGCACCACTCCGAACTCTCCCATGGTGTGCGCAAAGCCGAGCACGCCGGCGCTGATATATCCGCGCAGAGCAATGGGAGATATCACCGTTAGAAAGGCATCCAACTTCGAGGCGCGGAGCGACCAGGCCGCTTCCAACGGAGCTTTGCCCACGGCTTCAAAGGCCCCTTGGAGCGGCTGTATTACAAACGGCATGGAATAGAAGACTGAGGCGATCACGAGCCCCGTGAAAGTGAACGC
Organism: Nitrospiraceae bacterium; assembly: GCA_035273365.1. Classification (GTDB taxonomy): domain Bacteria; phylum Nitrospirota; class Nitrospiria; order Nitrospirales; family Nitrospiraceae; genus Palsa-1315. The sequence goes on from DATEPD010000098.1 coordinate 3,132, forward strand.
CAACGTGAAATTCATCAGCCAGCCCAGCGGTCCATAGGGACCTAGCGCGACGAGGATGTAAAATCCCAGGACAGTGGGCGGAAGCACAATCGGCAGCGCAACCACGGCCTCGACGATCGGCCTGAACCGGGAGCGGGTATGGGCCAACCACCAAGCAAGCGGCATACCCACGATCAGCAGTACCACCACAGTGATCGTGGCCAGTCGCAAGGTGACCCACAGCGCGCTAAGATCCATTTCCATCATGACCCTCGCTCTTGCTCTCTCGAAGGTTGGGTGTCTTCAACGCAACCATGTTGTGGGCTCTTGATACAATTTTGATATCTCATTCAAGTATTACCGAATACCTCTCATGAAGGTATGATATATAACATATACTATTGACATTTAAATAGTCTACATATTATCTTCTGCGCGATACAAATACCTTAAACACTTCATCCGCACGAGTTGCGCTTCGGATAAACATAGAAGCTATTATGGTTGAGAGAAGTTGGTGGTGCGCCATCCTGAGCGTCCTCCTCCTCGTTGGAGGAGTGGGTTCGGTGAAGGCCGTTGAGTACGGTGAGATGGTGCAGAAAGATGGCAAGTGGGTGTTTCGGAGCACGGAAGATCCTGTGCTCAAACTCATGCGCACGCAGGGGTTGATCACGGACGAGAGATACAACGAAGTTTCAGCACAAAAAGGGAAAAACTGGATCGAACCAGCCGATGCGGTCCTCAATTTACGGAGAGACATCGAATGGACCCGATATGTGAAAACCGCGACGCACTTACCCGATTGGATTGACCTGGGCTTCGAAAACCGGACGCGATTTGAATCGTATGATCATCCCTGGCGAAATAATCAGCGCATTGGAGGCGGGGGAACCGATGCTCAGTTGCTCCTCCGATCCAGAGCGCGCGTAGGATTGGGGGGTAATGGCCCTTTCCGGTTTCTCTTCGAAGGGCAGGATTCACGGGCCTTGTCGAGCGATGAGCCGGGGGATTTCAGGACGAACACGACGGTCAACCAATTTGACATCCTGCAGCTCTTCGGGGCATTGAGCATCAACAATGTTGGAGGGAGCGGATTGCGAACAGACTTGCATTTCGGTCGTATGACTATGGATTTCGGAATGCGTCGGTACGTGGCCCGAAACGATTTCCGAAATACTACAAATGCCTTCGATGGGGTTCATTGGCAAATCAGCGAAGGCCAAACCTGGCGGTTCAGGGCCTTTGTAGTGGAACCAGTGCTGCGAGATCTGATGAATCTGGACGAGCAGTCGGCAAAGAGTATTTTCTGGGGGACTTACGTGGAGAGCGCACACATTCCCTGGTTCAATGTGAATGCGTATTACTTCGGGTTAAACGATCAAGAACTTCAAAATAAAACTCTTCACCGTACGTATAACACCTACGGTTTTCGCCTATTCAAACCTTCCGCGGTCAACGAATTCGATTATGAATTCGAGGGAGCAGTTCAAACGGGACACTTGGGCAACATCAAGCATTTTGCCTATAACCCCAACGTGGAAGCGGGGTACACGTTTGATCTGCCTTGGACTCCTCGATT
>DATEPD010000099.1:0-2687 GCA_035273365.1 Nitrospiraceae bacterium
TCGAGTACACCCTCTTCTCCACGAATTTCTTGGCGTAACCACTTTCTTCCCGGCAGACGCTTACACCTTTTACGCCGCGTACCATCACCTCCGCCGAATACCCTGTAGCTTGCTGCTAGGGCTTAGTGCGATTGAACAAAATGTATCATGGATCGACAGATCGCTCCGGCACTTCTCAGAAGTGAAAGTTCAACAAACGCTTGAAGGGTTAGCGAGGCGTATTACATTGCGAGATCGTGGGCTGAAGATCCTGGCGGCATGGTGTGACGGATGATCTTACCCTCCACGAGATAGACGACCAGCTCGGCAATGTTGGTGGCGTGGTCAGCCATCCGTTCGAGATATTTAGCAATGAAGCTCAACCGAATGGCGCGTGAAATTGTGCGGGTATCCTCAAGCATGAATGAGAGCAGCTCACGGAATAGCTGCTCCATCAGATCATCGACGAAGTCGTCGTCCGCGAGCACCTTCCGAGCGAGGATGGCATCATCCTTGACGAAGGCATCGATGCTTTCCTTCACCATCATCCGCGCCATCTTACCCATCACCGGGATATCGATGTAGGGTTTGAGTTGCGGTTCTTCGTTCAATTCGATTGTCCGCTCGGAGACATTCTCCGCCAGATCGCTGATTCGCTCGAGTTCGGTGGAGATTTTCATCGCTGTCGTGACCAATCGCAAATCTCGAGCAGCAGGCTGATGGAGTGCCAGCAACCGGATACATTCTTCGTCGATCTCCACATCCAACGCGTTGACCTGATGGTCCCGGTCGATGACCTGGCGGGCCAAGGCCGAGTCGCGCGTGACCAGCGCGGTGAGGGCCTTGTCGATCTGATCTTCCGCGAGGCCGGCCATTCGCAGGAGCGTGGTCTTTAAATCGGCCAGTTCTTCGTCAAAGTGGCGCAGTGTCATACCGGTTATCCAAATCGTCCGGTGATGTAGTCTTCAGTCTGTTTCTTGGAAGGCGTGGTAAAGAGCTGCTTCGTGAGGCCGAACTCTACCAGTTCGCCGAGGTACATAAATGCCGTCCAATCGGATACCCGCGCGGCCTGCTGCATGTTATGCGTCACTATAATGACTGTCAGATCTTGCTTCAAGGAAAAGAGCAATTCTTCAATTTTTGCAGTCGCCACAGGATCCAGCGCCGAGCAGGGTTCGTCCATCAGTAAGACTTCCGGTTTGACCGCGAGGGCACGGGCGATGCACAGACGTTGTTGTTGGCCCCCAGACAGACCAAAGGCGCTAGCTTGGAGGCGGTCTTTCACTTCATCCCACAGTCCTGCACCTTTGAGCCCTTCTTCTATGATCTGATCTAACTGGCTGCGATTTCGGATTCCGTGAAGACGTGGCCCATAGGCCACGTTTTCATAGATCGACTTCGGAAAGGGATTCGATTTCTGAAAGACCATGCCGACACGTTTCCTGAGGTCGGTGATATCCACGTCGTGACCATTGATATCGATGCCGTCAAGCAGCATGGCGCCTTCTACTCGAGCGCCTTCAATTAGGTCGTTAAGCCGGTTTAGGCATCGCAGCAAGGTGGATTTACCGCAGCCGGATGGCCCAATGAACGACGTGACCTGATTTTTCATAATCTCAATATCAATTTTGAAGAGAGCCTGGTGATCACCATAAAAGAAATTGACCTGATGCAGCGCAAGCTTCACAGCGTGAGCATTCGAACGGTTGTCAGACGATTGGGAATGATCGTCCTGCACGTTGAGCCTTGGTGAGGTGAGCGGTTGTGACTGAGGCGGCTGTTGTGTCATAGGTGGAGAAGGGTACATAAAGATCCTCTATAACACCGATCCTGCATACTTTTTCCGCAGGTGGTTACGGAGGACAATCGCAGTAAAGTTTAAGAGCACCACGACGGTGATCAATACCAGGGTTGTAATGTAAACCATCGGTTTCGCGGCTTCCACATTGGGGGACTGAAAACCCACGTCGTAAATATGAAATCCCAAGTGCATAAACTTTCGATCGAAGTGGAAAAAAGGCCAGGAACTGTCTACCGGGAGTGAAGGCGCAAGCTTCACGACCCCCGTCAGCATGAGCGGCGCCACTTCGCCAGCCGCCCGGGCCATCGCCAAGATCAATCCTGTCAGAATGCCTGGCAGAGCTGAGGGTATCACGACTTTGAGCATCGTTTCCAACTTCGTTGCCCCAAGAGCCAATGATCCCTCACGAAATTCCCGGGGCACGGCAGACAATCCTTCTTCCGTGGCGACAATGACCACCGGCACCGTGAGTAAGGCCAACGTCAGTGACGCCCATAGGATGCCACCGGTGCCGAACGTCGGTGTTGGAAGGCGTTCAGGAAAGAAGAGCGTATCGAGCGTTCCTCCAATGGCGTATATGAAAAAGCCCAATCCGAACACACCGAAGACAATTGAGGGCACACCAGCAAGATTGTTGACGGCGATTCGTACGAGTCGAACCAAGGTGCCTTGCTTGGCATATTCTCGCAGATAGAGCGCGGCAAGCACGCCGAAAGGGACCACGGCGAGGCTCATCACAATGACCATCATGACGGTTCCAAAAATGGCTGGGAAAATGCCGCCTTCCGTGTTGGCTTCTCTTGGCTCGCTGCTGAGAACAGACCAGACGTTCGTGAGATAGATCCAACTCTTGTGCAAGAGACTCATCTCGTTCGGCCGTAGGGCTCGAATGATCTGCCCTACCGAA
>DATEPD010000100.1:0-5979 GCA_035273365.1 Nitrospiraceae bacterium
AACAATCCCGGCAACCAAGTTCCCACACAGGTGACCGCGACTGCGGAAATTCCGGAAGGATTTCGCGAGGTCGCGCATAGAAGGGGCGCACTGGAAGGGGCGAGAGCCAATGGGCTACCCCCTCGCACACCCCACTAACGATAGGTTGACAGCCGGAAATCCAATCCTTGAGAATGCTTGTATGGCGGGGAAGATCATCATTGAACGGCTAGAGTTTCAGGGGCGCTGCGGCGTGACTCCGGAGGAACGTCGGCGGCCTCAGCCATTGGCGGTGGACCTGGAATTGGAATGCCAGACTGCACAGGCTGCGACCTCGGATGACATCCATCACGTGGTCGACTATGCGCAGGTGGCGGATCGGGTGATCGAAATTGGTGCGACGCAGCATTCGGCGCTGCTGGAAACATTCGCGGAGCGACTTCTCACTCTGCTCTTTGCGGAATTTCCCATCGAACGGGCGAAAATTTGGGTGCGGAAGCTTGCGCCTCCATTGGAGCATGTGACTGGCTCGGTAGGTGTGCAACTCGAACGATCACGCCTGGCTCACCAGATTCAGGATGCGGGGCCAACTCCTGCTCGATTTCTCATGCAGCAACTGCATCGCCTACCGAAAGGCAAGGCGCTCGATGTCGCGGCCGGCCATGGACGCAATTCGCTCTATCTCGCCTCACACGGGTTTCACGTCGACGCGATGGACCGCGACGGACAGGCCACCACCCAACTTGCTACCACAGCGAAGCAACGAAATCTTCCCAATCTCAGCGTCCGGACGGTAGACCTCGAACGGACCACCGATGTACGGCCGGAGTTTCCGAAACAGGAATATGACGTCATTATCGTATTCTTCTATCTCCACCGTGCACTGTTTCCCGCGCTCATCGAATCGCTGAAGCCGAACGGGGTCTTGATCTATGAAACCTTCACCATCGACAACTACGTGCACCATCGCCATCCGCGCCGATGGGAATTTTGCCTTGCGCACAACGAACTGCTCCGGCTCACGTCCAATCTCCGCGTGCTGTCATACGACGAAGGCGAGCATGACGGCAGCCATGGACCAGAAGCTGCCTTCACTGCGCAACTCGTTGCCCAACAGACGGGCCCCAACAACCTGCCGCACGAGTCGACATGAGTCGCCTCGACCTCCATCTCCATACCATCCACTCCGATGGAAGCCTCTCGCCCACTGACGTGTTACGGCTCGCCCACAAAGCACGGGTCACTGCGCTGGCCATTACGGACCACGACATCGTGTCCGGCATTCCCGAAGCCATTACAGCTGGTGCTGAGCTGGGAATTGAAATCATTCCTGGCGTGGAAATCAGCTCTTCCATGGGCAATAGTGAGCTCCATATCCTTGGCTATTGCATACACTGGCAAGACCCGGAGTTGAATCAACGATTGGCCGCCTTGCGCGAGAGCCGGCATAACCGCAACCCGCAGATCATTGAACGGTTGCGCTCATTGGGGTTGGATGTGAGCTATGAAGAAGTGCGGGCGCTGGCCGGCACGGATTCGGTCGGTCGACCTCATATTGCGCGGCTCTTAATGGACAAGAAGTATGTCACCTCTGCCAAAGACGCCTTTGAACGATATCTGGCAGAGGGGCGCCCGGCGTATGTGGCGCGTGAACTACCCACGCCGGCGGATGCCATTGCCTGGATCAGAGCCGCCGGCGGCGTCGCCGTGCTGGCTCATCCGACCTGGGCGAAGGTGTCTGGAGAAGGGTTGAATACGCTCCTGACGACATTGAAAGGCGAAGGCCTCGGCGGTATCGAAGTCCATTACAGCACCCACACAACACGACAGACGACGGAATACCTCGAATTGGCCAAGCGGCTGAACTTGCTGGTAACCGGCGGAAGTGATTTCCACGGCATCACTAAACCGGATATCGAAGTGGGTACAGGCCGAGGTGACTTGAAGGTGCCCGAGAGGCTGCTTGATCCGCTCAAAATGGCCGCAGCGCAGACCTAAGAAGCGCGAGCACGCCGGCAGCCCTGGATTGCTCGCAACCATACCCGTGCTCATTATCTCCCAATTCGTTGACTCTTCAATCCCATCCGCTACACTTTGAGATGTTCACAGACATTCTCACAGATTTCTATGCCGAAATCCTGGTCTTGGATCGCGCCCTATACCTTTGCCATTCTGGCTGTGCTCTTGGCCGGCCCCTTGCTGAGCAGCCTGACATTGGTCCAGTCTATCTCAGTCCCATATCTGCAGCTGAGTGGACCTCAAGCGATTCGATTGGGTTCAAGTCTCTTTGCGCTCGCCATCCTCTGGCTCCTCGCCTGCGCTGCCTCTCAATACATCCCAGGCCACGGCCACGGATCACGCTTTCTCCGTCATCTCGTCATTCCGCTCACGACATTCATCGTCATCCTCTTCGCCAACAAAACATTCAAGAGCACGGGCCTGCCGCTGATCGAGCAGATGGGTCCCTCTCGATTCGCCTTGGGTTATGCAATCGGCCTCGTCGCGTCGGGTTTCTGGCTCACGACAGCCTGGATCCTTAACCGGAGTTCGCTATGCGCAGCGTTTGACACTTCCAGCCAGTCCCGACACCAAACGCCGCAAGCGCTCTCCGAGAGTTCGGGCTCAAGACAAGAAGAAGTACCAGCAGAGACTCCGCCGGAACCAAAGAGTGCAGCTCCCACGTCGAGAATCACGAGCTACACACCAGGCATGCTCGGGCGCTATCGAGTGTTAAAAGAGCTCGGAAGCGGCGCGATGGGTCTTGTCTATCTGGGAAAGGATCCGACGATCCAGCGTTTCGTGGCCATCAAGACCATGAGGCTCGACCGAATCGAGAGCGACGACAAGCTGCAAGACATCAAGTCGCGATTTTTCCGTGAAGCCGAATCCACCGGACGTCTCTCTCACCCCAACATCGTGACCATCTATGATGCAGGAGAAGAACACGATTTAGGGTACATCGCGATGGAACTCATCGAGGGAACCCCCTTGAAACAGTGGGCCCGGAAACCCAACTTGATGCCGGTCAATGAGGTCCTCCTGACCGTGGCCACAGTGGCGGACGCCCTGGATTATGCCCATCAACAAGGCGTCGTTCATCGCGACATCAAACCGGCGAACATCATGCTTACAAGGGATCGCGTCGTGAAAGTCATGGATTTCGGTATTGCAAAGATGGCCTCGAGCAGCAAGACACAAACGAATATCGTATTGGGTACGCCGACGTACATGTCGCCGGAGCAAATCGCCGGGAAGAAGGTGGACGGCCGATCGGACATCTTTTCACTCGGCATCGTGTTGTTCGAACTACTCACGGGGCAGCTGCCATTCACAGCCGACAACTTGTCTGCGGTGCTGTTCAGCATCGCCCATCACCCCCATCCCGCGATTCAGACCTTGAGACCAGATCTTCCCCTGATGGTGCAGGAGGTCGTGGATCGTGCGTTACAGAAAGAGTTGCCTCACCGTTATCGGCGCGCGGAAGAATTTGCAGTCGAGCTCCGTGCCTCTGTACAGAGTCTTGCAGCATGAATGAGGTATCGTCTGGCCCTCGAACGATTGCATAGCGCCAAATCCGATACCGGCCTCAAACGACCGCACAACGAGGACCGTTTTGTGGCCGACCCTCCGCTCGGACTCTATGTCGTGTGTGACGGCATGGGCGGAGGCAATGCCGGTGAGATTGCCAGCGCCATGGCAGTCGAGACGATTCACAGACATCTGGCCGATGCAGCCCAACGCGCAGACCTGCCGCTCATCGGCTCCTGTGATGTCACGGTGTCTCCAACCGCCAATCGTCTTGCCAGCGCGATTCGTGCGGCGAACCATGCCATTCATCGCGAGTCAGGGAGCAGACCTGACTATGTTGGCATGGGTACCACCGTGGTCGCCGCACTGCTCCACGATGAAGTACTCGCCATTGCCCATGTCGGAGACAGCCGTCTTTATCTCATTCGAAACGGCACGATCCAATCCCTCACGACAGACCATTCCTGGGTCAGAGAACAGATGCTCAAGGGAATCATTACGGAAGAAGAGGCCCAGCGCTCCCCACGCAGGAACATCGTGACGAGAGCCCTCGGCGTCGAGAACAGTGTCGACGTGGAACTGACGGAGGTTCCGATCAAGAGCGGAGACCTGCTGTTATTATGCTCAGACGGACTCACCCGTGGTGTTCACACGAACGAGATTCTTCAGATCCTCGGCGGATCGGACAACCTCTCCGCCATGTCCGATCGTCTCATCGCATTGGCAAACGAAGCTGGCGGCGACGACAACACCACCGTGGTCATCGTGGCCCTACGCGATGACCTCCAAGTCGGACTGTGGGAACGGCTGAAAAAACTATTCGCCGCATAACGAATCAGAGGGGCCTAGCACAGGAGGGAACGCCATGCCGGAGACTCTGCCACAACCAGCCAAACTGCTCGTCAAACTTCACGGGACAGGTTCTCAGCAAATCGAACTGACCCTTGAGACATTGACGATCGGTCGGAAGACCGATAATGTCCTCCTGATCGAAGATCCCGCCGTCTCAGGACATCATGCGCGGATCGTGAAGATTCAGGCCGTCTTCTTTCTCGAAGACTTGAAGAGCACTAACGGCACCTTCATCAATGGCCAACCGATCACACGCCACCAACTGCGTGACGCAGATGTCATCACCATCGGCCAGCACCGGCTCGTGTTCCAAGAGAATGTGGCACCTAGTACGGCTGCGCCTCCCCCATTTGTCGATCTGGATCGAACCACGGTGCTCAGAGGGACGGACCGTGCGCCGGACAGACCGTCGCTCACGGCCAAGGTCTTGGTCACGGCTGGGAAAACTGATCGGGCGGAATACCCACTCACCAAACAGGTAAATGTCATTGGGTCACAAGACGGAGCGGTCATTCGGTTGACCGGATGGTTCGCTCCAAAATCTGCGGCGATGATCGCTCGACGAGGCCAGAGCTATTCCATCAGTCCTTCTCGTGACACGAAGTATCTGCGCGTGAACGGCACGGACGTTGTGGGACAACAGGAAGAACTAAAAGACGGTGACCAGATTGAAGTAGCAAGTGTGAAGTTAACGTTCTGTATCCTCTCAGGAACCAAGTAGGTAGCGAAAAATCTTTGTCGCGCGCGAGACCAGCGGGACGCAGTAGGCTGAGGTCGAGGTTAAGGTTGAGCGAAAGCCTGGCTTTATCTCTGCCGTGGCCTCAGCCTTGACCGTAGCCTTCCAATGGCGCTGTCAGACTATTTCAGTATCCTGCCACAACACCTCTCCCTCATGCCCATTCGGCTATTTGAAGAAGAACGTGTCCTTCGGAAGGATCTGGTAACATCGGTCTGAGACTTCCTGATCATGCGACTGTAGGCACTGGAGGATCTCCCCACTCCCAGGTTTGATTTCTCTGCAGAACAGTTTTACATCCTCACGACACGCCGCTATCAATCGACTCCTGTCCTCCTTCCATTTTACAAATCGCGCTTGCAACTGGCTTTGGCACATCGGCGGAAGCTGTTTGGCACGCTGCTTCAGACAGCGTGTCCGGGCAACACCATCCAGAGAGTCGGGACACAATTGTTCCATATCTGCTTCGCACTTCAGCCTGGTCGCCTGCTCCGCCGAAGGGGCCAATCGTGTCACAACCGGAGCTTCAACATGGGAGTCGGTCGATCGTCCATCTCCAGGCCTCACCATGGCGGCTTCTGAAGGCAGCGGAGGAGAGGTGGGGATGGTTAAATCAAGGGTGGGTGGCAAAGACAGAGAAGACGATGGCACTGCGGCCTGACGAGTCTCAGCAGGCAGCTCGGCTGAAGACAACTCTTCTCTCGAGGGAAAGTTGGCTGCCACTGTCACCCACACGAGCCCAAGGCCAAGGATGGTGGCGACACCGGCGACGGTACCGCTCGAAGACTGTTGCTGAGCCATGACTACCCCCTGATCCGACCAGACTCAGCATAGGATAAGCCGCCCAAAAAATCGACGAATAGTCCGGTTTCTACCAACAGCGC
>DATEPD010000101.1:0-9012 GCA_035273365.1 Nitrospiraceae bacterium
ACATGGATTCATAGCGAGACTGACGATATTCCAATGAAAACGGCTCCGGCGTGAAATCAGGATTGTCCTCAACGTTCGCCAAGACGGCATGAAGTTCGGCCGTACGTTGTCCTATTCTGGAGACTGACTCAAGGTACGGACCGATGAACTCTCGCGCGAAAGCAGGAATCTCATTTTGTACTGCCTCGAGATGAGGTCCGGTGAGTATCAACTCATCCTCTGGAGCGGTCGGCTGAGTTCGACTTCGCTCCAGATAACGATCGAAGGCTTCCAGCGTATATTTCCACGCGTCTCCCTTGTTGTGCACGAAGCCCTGAAGGATGGCCATGGTAATGGTCTCGCCGTTGGCTCGAATATATTCAATGGAACCGGCCACCGGTGGGCTATGAGGGAAGTTCATCGTCGTCAGGATCCTGCCGATCTCCAAGTCAGGGTTTCCTCCGTTTTCAACACGGCGGTAAACTTTCATGATGAGGCGATCGCCATATGTGACAGAGGTATTGCTCTGTTCCGCGTTCATCACCGCCGGTTCTAGTGCGGCACCTCCGCCGATGAGTTTCTCATATGCCTGAGTGGAAGAGGCGATCAGGGTTCCCGTCTCGCCGGCGAATTGGCCTCCTTGCCCAATGGCAGACAACAGCGTCCTCGCAAAGTCTGGGCTCCAGAGTGCGTCGTACAATACGCCGGTTTGTTCACACTCTTTCGTTCGGACCGTCAGCGAAGTCACTATAGTACGGGACAGATCTTTCTGAATCTGCGCAGCCTGCTCACCCAACGCTGCTGTGACAGCGAACGTGTAAGTTTCAGGAATGCCATCTCTGTACTCCACCAGAATGAAGAGCAGGGCCACAGCACTCGATCGGGAAAGTATGGGCACGGCCTCGACGATATGGACTGACTGTATGGCGCGAGCTTTCCCGGCGAACCATCGCCGTGACTTCAGGAAGTCGGGCAAGCAGGCTTCCAATTGGCCGCGGCCTTCCCTTTCCAGAATCCGTTCCCATCGTTCGTTGGCAAATAGCATGATCAGTGTCCCGTCTCTTTCACGTAGTAATCGAAGTCGTGTTCCCTACGGAGCCGACGATGAACGCAAAAAATATGAGCGGGCGTAGAATGCGGGTTGATCTCTACGTAGTTGCGCGGTCCCTCCCATCGATAATAGGCGTTCGTCAGCAGATCCTGCACCTGATAGGGATGCTGCGCATCGAGCCCCAGGGGATCGAGATCCAGCTGAACCCAGCCGGAGTGGGTATGATGAGGGCTCAAATTGACGACGACCAGGATGACATTGGATTGGTCAGGGGTGTTCTTGCTATAGCACACCAGTTGCTCATTATCTGTGGAATGGAAGTGCAGGCTCGCATCCCCGTGAAGCGCCCGATTCTCACGGCGGATCCGGTTCACAAGGCCGATGAACTCTTTTAAACTGTCGGCCCGCTCGATCTCCCACTGCTTGATCTCGTACTTCTCCGAGTCCAGATATTCCTCACTCCCTTTTTCCCGCGGCCGGCTCTCGCACAGCTCGAACGCGGGACCGTAAATCCCATACCCCGCGCCTAAGGTCGCAGCGAGAACGAAGCGAGCCATGAAGGCGGGCCGGCCCCCCTGTTGGAGCTCCTCTGTGAGTATATCCGGCGTATTAGGCCAAAGATGGGGACGAAAATATTCACGAACGCCGCTGTGCGCCAGTTCCGTGAAATATTCCATGATCTCTGCTTTGGTACTACGCCAGGTGAAATAGGTATAGGACTGGGTAAACCCCAACTTTCCCAACCGGTACATGGGTTTGGGCCGTGTGAAGGCTTCGGCCAGGAAGATGACGTCCGGATAATCCTTTTGAATCTCGCCGATCAGCCACTCCCAAAACCCAAACGGTTTGGTATGGGGATTATCCACGCGAAAGATGCGCACCTCGTGTTCGATCCAATACAGCACGACGCTTTTGAGCTCCTGCCAGAGTGCCTGCCACTGGTCGCTCTCAAACTCCAACGGATAGATGTCCTGATATTTCTTCGGCGGATTCTCCGCATATTGCACCGTCCCGTCCGGTCGGATTTTAAACCACTCCCGATGTTCCTCGACATATGGGTGGTCCGGAGAGCATTGAAAGGCGAGGTCCAGTGCGATCTCAAGCCCATACGATCTCGCTTTATCCACAAACCGGCGAAAATCCTTCGCTGTTCCCAATTCTTTATGGATGGCCTTGTGTCCTCCATCCGCTGAGCCGATTGCCCACGGGCTTCCAGGATCATCTGGTCCGGCCGCGGGTGAATTGTTCTTTCCCTTCCGGTGTGTGATGCCGATGGGATGGATCGGGGGTAAATACAAGACGTCAAACCCCATGGAAGCTATATATGGGAGGCGTTTTTCACAGTCGTTGAACGTCCCGTGCTCGCCTCTTTCGGAACATGACCTTGGAAACATCTCATACCAGGCACTGAACCTGGCCTTCTCCCGATCCACGACCGCGATTAATTCTTTTTCATAGATCGTCGCGAGGCGTCGGTCCGGATGTTTTGCCATCAATGCGGCCATCTCCATGTCCAAGGCCCTTTGGATACGCGCTTCTTCCGGCACCTTCGTTGACTGAAGTTGGTCCGCCCATTCCTTCAGCGATTTCCCTTCTGCTTTCGGGACACGCAGACTCGCCGCCTCAATAAGTCGGGCTCCCTGGAGCAACTCCGTCAATACGTTCTGGCCGGCGTCTATCTTCTTGTTGAAATCACGACGCCACGTCTGGAAATGATCGACCCAGCCGGTCACGGTATACCGATAACGGCCGAGATCGGTCACAGGAAAGGATGCGTGCCATCGATCATTCGTCAGAAACACCATCGGCACCTCAATCCACTGGGGGGCATGGTTGCGACGATACAGGAGCGCCACCCCCAAGAGATCATGACCGTCGGAGAAGACATCCGCCTCGACCACGACCTCTTCGCCGATCGTCCTCTTGATCGGATAGCGGCCCCCATCGATTTCAGGCGTTACCCTTTCGATAACGATCCGATGTTTTCCGTCCACTCCCGTCATTTTCTCCATCACCCCCCTTCTGATCCTGACCCGCATGATCTTTGTCCCATCCTCCGCGATAGCTCGATGTCTTCAGGAGGTTCAACCGCAAGCCCATCGGACTGCCCATTTCCAGACTCACGAAAAACCTAGATGTGCGACATATCATCCTGTTCCACTTTCCTCCGATGTAATCGATGTTCCAGAACGTCTTTTGCAATGCTCTGGCCGCCTAAACCGACTGCGATAGCCAGTGCCAACATGACACCACCGAACATGATCGAGAAGGCGGCCACGACAATCTCTTTGGCAATCCCGAGTTGGGTGAGCACCATCGCCGCTGTAAAGACGAGAACACCCCATCGAATGAAGGTGGCGATGATTCGGGCTTCTTGTATCTGGGCATTGACTGTGGCGATGAGAGCCGCCTCGGCAATGAGATTAGCCAGAAGCATTCCGAAGAACAGCAGCAGGACCGCTGCAAGTATCTGCGGGAAAAAGCCTATGATGACGCTCATCATATTCGTCGTCGCCGTCAGGTCCAAGGCATCGATTCCCATGAATGCGAACAAGAGGAACACCAGCCAGAAAAACAGCCGACCGATCAGATGGGATGGCGACTGATTCGTCCCCGTTCTGGCCAGTGAAGAGCCCAGTCCGAACCGTTCACACAACGTATCGAAACGGATAGCCCGCAGGACACGCAGGAAGAACATCCTGACGAGCCAGGCGGCAGCCAAGCCCAGAGCAAGGAACGTCAGCAATGCCAACAGTTTCGGCAATAGGTGCGCGATCCGAAGAATGGTTTCTCGATACGCCTCGAGCATGGTTTCCTGCCATAGAATACTCATGAGAACCTCCATCGCTGGGTCAAATAGGGTTTCATGCTCTCGAACGACTCGCACAGTGTTTCAATGGCCCGTTCGACGTCCTCCGCGGTCCCCTCTCTGGTCTCCAGTACGAGAGATGCCGTTCGCCCGAGATAGAGAGGAGTCAGAGACTTGAGCAGGTGTTCACGATGCAGCGCCTTCTCGTGATAGGCCAGAGCGAAGTCATAGATCGTCTGGACCCACAGCGACGAAGGAAAGCGGAATTCATCCGTCTCCACCAGGCCCAACGGCAGGATCCCATCTAACGTTTCAGGAGCCAGAATGATTTTCCAGATGGGGAGTAGATCCCGTAACCCCTGTTGAAAGCCTTTCACCATTCGTTCGATGTTAAGCGCGCCGCCCTCCTGGCCCGTTTCATACGGAGCACCAAATTGGGGGACCGAACTCGACCCCATTCTGGGTTCCCACACATACTCATACTCTTCCATCAGATGGAACAACGCTCCCACCGCTTGCGTGAGCAAGACCGGCAGTTCGATTCCGGTGAGCGTGGCTTCATGAATCTTCGTCCCCAGATAACCCTGGGAGACTTCACAGCCTTCGGCGACGGCAACGGTAGTCAACCAGCTATCGATCCCGTAACGCGCGGCCTCTCCTTCCCAGACATTCTTCGTTAAGTACAGGCTCGCCAGCTTTCCGGAAAACCCATAGCCGCATCCGCTCTGATAGCGCATCTGTTTTCCGTAGAGGGCCCGACTGAGCGGATAGATGATGCAATTCGTCAGACTGCCCTCGTATTTTGCCCGTCGAAAGAGAGGGGCGACATAGTCCACACCCTTGTCAATCACTGGCTGAAGGAGGACCTCCATCCAGTCGGAAGTCAGGGATCGAAGATTGGCATCGATGACGACACAGGCCTTTACCTCCAACTCTCCCGCGACAGTAAAGAACGATCGAAATGCCTGCTCGCGACCGGGTACTCCTGACTCTGAGAACGCATGCAGTGAAATGGGTCCGAGAAAGGCTCCGCCTGCCAAATGTTGAACAAGTGCCGTCGGATATTCGGGCCCTGCAGCCTGTTTTACAATATCCGGTGTACCGTCTTGTGACCCCGCATCTGCGTTGACCACTAATATGGAAAGGTTGGGGCACACCTTGCTTATGCCTGCCTTCACGGCCCTCACTATCGGTTCCACCGTCTTGGCGTTATTGAAAGTCGGGATTCCCACGAGCACTTCGACCTTCCCTATATCACCCAATTGCTCGCGGACCTCGCGCCAAACTGTCTTGGTTATTGGCATGGCAACCTGTCAACCGCACCCCTGTTCAGTCGAGATGGATTAGGCAGTCGGCGCTTCGTCATCACTGCGTGAATATCTTCAGGAGCGTCAAGTAATCGCTCAAGTGACGCGTGATCAGGAAGTTTCGCCTGACATGCTCTCGGGCCGCGCCGCCCATGCGATGAATCAAGCCGGGATTGTTCAGAAGATATCTGATCCTGAAGGCCGCCCCTTCTATAGAATGTACGGTATAGCCGGTCACACCATCGATGATCTGATCGGCAATTCCACCCGCAGTTCCACCGACGACTGGCTTGCCTTTCCACATCGCCTCAGAAACCGCCAGGCCGAATCCCTCCTTAATGGATTTCTGAAGAACAATGGTGGCGGCTCGTTGAAGGGCATTGATCTCGCTGTCCGCTTCGGGTGGTAATTGCAACACATGGATGTCGGAGTCGTGCCCGGCAGCGGTTTTGACAGCGGCAAGCACCGCTTCTCCCTCCGGATCGTTGGACACACCTCCGCCTGCGAGGATGAGGCGGCAATCAAAATGTTTCTTCACGATTCGGTAGGCCGAGATGGTACCGATCGGATCTTTAAAGCGATCAAAGCGCGCCACTTGCAATAGGATCGGCTTGTCTCTTGGGATCCCGAGGCCATCCATCATGCGACTCACTTCCACTCGTGACATCTCCCGGTTCTTTACGCTCAAAGGATCAATGGATGGGTAGATCAAGAACTTGGGGATCGGAAGCCGTTGGGCAAATCCGGTGATGGAGAAAATGGCTGCGTCATAGCGGACAACATAATGGCGGAGGAAACTCCAGGCACGGCGCTGAGGTTGCGAAAGATCCAGATAGCAGCGCCAGATCCATTTCCCGCCTTTACGATGTTCGATCAGCGCGGCCGGCTCATGGTCATGGACCATGACGAGGTCGGCATCAAGGTTGAGAACTTGGGCGTTCCGATTATTGATCTTGAGATAGGCTTGGGACATCTGCTCGGTAAACGACTGTTCCTGGCCCTGGAGCGCGTTGCCGATTCGTTTGGTGACGTCGAAAAATTCCTGGTCCCCCGCGAGAACTTCCCACCGGGCTTCGACGCCCAGCGATGTGAGCATTGGTACAAGGCGGCGCAGGATCTCTGCCATACCGCCGCCATACCGGACGGCGTTCACGTGCAAGAAACTCCGTCCTTTGACCAGGTCGCTCAACCGATAGAGGAAATCAACCGTTCCCTTGGTCGCGCTGTCCCGATAGTCATCCAGTTCCAGTCGCATGTTTTCCGTTCGCTCCACGTGACAACGGACGCGTTAAATCACGCTGCCTTCGATTCCATAGAGGGCTTCCTCGCGAGACGCCTGGCGGAGTTTGAACCAGTAATAGCCGTATGGAGCGAGACTCAGCATATAGGGCCTTTCACTGATCGAGGGAAACCGCGTTTCGCCGAATAATTCGACCGGGGCCGATCCGGTGAACCTTCCGAGATCCAACTCCACCGCTTGAGCAGACCCGCTTAGGTTATGGACGATGAGTAACGTGTCACCCCGATACTGCCGGAGGTAGGCGAGGACCTTGTCGTTTCGTGGCCGGAGAAACTCGATGGTACCCCGTCCGAAGACGGGATATTTTTTGCGGATGGAGATCATCTGTTTCATCCAATGCGCCAAGGAATAGGGCGTCTGAACCTGAGCTTCCACATTCGTCGCATGGTATCCATAAATCGAGTCGAAGATGACGGGAAGATACAGTTTCGAGGAATCGGCTTTGGAAAACCCCGCGTTCCGGTCGGCATTCCACTGCATGGGTGTGCGGACGCCATTGCGATCTCCCAGATGCACGTTATCCCCCATCCCAATCTCATCCCCATAATAAATGATGGGGCTTCCCGGCAGAGTGAACACGAGGCTGTTTAAAAGTTCGATCTTGCGTCGGTCATTCTCCAGCAAGGGAGCTAGACGTCGCGCGATGCCGATGTTGCGCCTCATCTGTGGATCGCGTGCATAGGCATAGTACATGTAATCCCGTTCTTCTCCGGCACACATTTCCAAGGTCAGTTCATCGTGGTTTCGGAGGAACAAACACCACTGGCAGTCCTCGGGAATGGCCGGCGTATGGGTAAACATGTCAACGATCGGGTGCCAATCTTCGCTGCGGATGCCCATGAATAGCCTCGGCATCAAAGGAAAGTGAAATGCCATGTGAAATTCATCGCCATCGCCGAAATATGGACGGACATCGGCGGGCCATTGATTCGCTTCGGCCAGCAAGATGCGTCCCTGATAGCGCTGATTGATCCATTTCCGAATATCCTTCAAATAGTCGTGCGTCTCAGGCAGGTTTTCGCAGCTCGTGCCCTCCCGTTCAATCAAATACGGCACAGCATCACACCGGAACCCATCCAACCCCTGATCGAGCCAAAAGGCCATGACCTCCAGCATGGCCTTTCGCAGCTCGGGATTATCATAGTTGAGGTCCGGCTGGTGACTGAAGAATCGATGCCAGTAGTATTGCTCCGCGACGGGATCCCAGGCCCAATTGGATCGCTCCGTATCGATAAAAATAATCCGGGTCTTATCGTACTTTTTGTCGCTGTCGCTCCAGACGTAATAGTCGCGCTTGGGCGACGTAGGAGAGCGTCTGGCCTCCTGAAACCAGGTATGCTGGTCGGACGTGTGATTGAGCACGAGGTCTGCAATCACACGGATTCCTCTTCTATGCGCTTCTTGAAGAAAGGTTCGGAAATCTTCGAGGGAACCATAATCCGAGAATACGTCGCGATAGTCCGAGACATCATAGCCATCGTCCCTCAATGGAGAGGGGAAAAAAGGCAACAGCCAGAGGCAGGTGACCCCTAACCATTCAAGATAGTCGAGCTTCTGGATCAGGCCACGAAAGTCGCCGATCCCATCGTCGTTCCCGTCATAGAAGGCCTTAACATGAAGTTCATAAAACACTGCATCTTTAAACCATAGTGGGTCGATCGTGGGCACAGCATTATCCTCCCCTAGGCGGAGCGTTCCTTCTCAAGAAACTCATCACAGACCGTTAAGAGAGCAGATCTATGAAGTTCAAGACTGCCCCGATAGGGATTGATGGCGCGCAATTTCACGGCCAACTCAGGCATCTCCAGGCTCTCCCCGATCCAAGCTGAAAAATCGCTCTCCCGCTTGCCAAGGCGATGACGGGCTTCGAACATATGATAATAGATCGCGCTCACGTCCACATCAGACAGCGCAGTACGAAATTCTTTCAGGGTCCACACCTCTAGACCGGTGGGGATCTCTAGAATTCTGGATTGGTTGAAATGGAAGGGTTTGCCAAAGATCACCCGCGGCACAATCGGGGTGTGAGACAAATGATCGTCGATGACTGAAATGAGCTCTTCCCGTAGTGGCTCCAGCCCTTGTAGTTCGAAAGGGTCTATGACGGCAAGCCGCTCTCCGAGGACATGATCACGGACTTCCGTCGCCACCCATTGAGCAAAGTCATTGGGATACAGCTGTTCGACGTTACTATGTCGCAAAAAATAGGTGTGGGTATGATAATAAATGGAATTGATCGGAACCTCTTCGAGCAATTCCACCAATCGCTTTTCATCATCTGCTTCCTGCCCGAGAAATTCTCGTATTTCACTTGATCCGGTAAAGCAAAACGGTTGGTGAGCTTTGCGCACGTCTCGCATCATTGCTATTGTAGACCACAATTGGCGTTATGCAACGCCTCGCCATCTCTTCGACAGCCTGAATCGGGATCCAGGGCTACCATTGAGCACCTGATCGAAGGCCTGGTCCACCGTCGCACCCGACATCGGCACACCGACTTCTCGCAGGGGACTGAGCCGATTCCCGTGATCCGTGACTGTCAACACTTGAAACGGGCCGCCCATCC
>DATEPD010000102.1:0-5979 GCA_035273365.1 Nitrospiraceae bacterium
CCTCGACAGTCAGATCCTGGGAGCCGTCCGCCCGCAGTCAAATCCCCACCCCGATCACCTTCAGGAGATGGGGCTGGGTTACCTTCGACTGCGCACGTCCAACGAGGGCCTTCTGAGGCCGCGCGTTGCGCGTGCAAGGAAGGCACCCCAGCCTCATCCCAACCTCTTCTTCAATAACTCATTCACTTTCCCAGGATTTGCCTTACCTCCAGAAGCCTTCATGACTTGCCCGACGAGGAAACCCAACACTTGCTGCTTGCCCTCTTTGAACTGAGCTACTTGGGTCGGATTCTTCGCGAGCATTTCGGCAATGATCTTGTCGAGCGTCCCTTCGTCGGATACTTGAACGAGTCCCTTCTCTTGAACAATCTGTTCCGGGGTCTTTCCGCTGCTGTAAACCTCGGGGAAAATCTCGCGCGCGACTTTCAAACTGATCGTGTCCTTGTCCACCATCTGGAGAAGGCTCACCAGTCGCTCCGGCGAGACCAGGGAAGCACTCGCGTCGGTTCCTGAATTATTCAGCTCCCTGGTCAGTTCACCCATCACCCAATTACTGACGGTCTTTGGCTGATTGAACAGTTTCACGCAGGATTCAAAGTAGTCGGCCAGCGCCTTCGACGCCGTCAACACACCGGCATCGTATTCAGACAGCCCAAACTCGCTGACAAATCGTTTCATTCTCGCTGCCGGCAATTCGGTCACGTGCTTGCGACAACCTTCGATCCATTCCTTTTCCAGCTTGAGGGGCATCAGATCGGGATCGGGGAAGTAGCGATAATCATGTGCCTCTTCCTTGGAACGCATCACTGCTGTCTCGCCACGATCGAGATTCCAGAGCCGGGTCTCCTGGTTGATCTTGCCTCCTTCGCTCAACACCTTCGTCTGGCGCTTGATCTCGTATTCGATGGCATCCTTTACGAACTTGAATGAATTAATGTTTTTGAGTTCGACCTTCGTTCCATATTCCTTCTGACCCAACGGACGAAGCGAGAGATTCGGTTCGCAGCGGAAACTCCCTTCCTCCATATTGCCGTCACAGACCTCGAGATACATCAGCACATCGCGGAGGCCCCTCAAATAGGCCACGACTTCGTCGGCCGAACGCAAATCCGGCTCCGTCACGATTTCCAGCAGTGGTGTTCCCGCCCGATTCAAATCGACACGGCTTCCGTTCATGCCGGTGACGTGGACACTCTTTCCCGCATCTTCTTCCAGGTGGGCACGACGAATACGGACGCGCCGTGTGCCGTCACTCGCCGCAATCTCGATCCAGCCGTGTTCGCAGATCGGCGCCTCGTATTGCGAAATCTGATATCCCTTTGGCAGATCCGGATAGAAGTAATTCTTGCGTGCAAAAATATTGTTCGTCGCAATCGTGCAATTGAGCGCCAAGCCCGCGCGCACCGCCATCTCGACCGCCGCCTGGTTGATCACCGGCAAGGACCCGGGGAGTCCCAAACACACGGGACAGGTCTGGCTATTGGCTGAGAGTCCAAACATCGTCCCGCAGCCGCAAAACAGCTTGGATTTCGTCCGCAGCTGGGCATGCACTTCCACTCCAATGACGACTTCGTAAATCATCGGTCAGCCGCGGTCCTCTTCACGTAACCGATCCCGCTCACGCCGCATCGTCTCACGGCCGACGTCGAACGCCTCGCGCAGGACTGATTTTTTCGCATCGACAAATTTTTTCCCCTCCCCCACGACCTCTTCGAACGCTTCGCCTGCCCGGCCGGCTAGGTCGCAAAGATTACCCTCTGCACGACGGGCATAGCCACGTAGCTGTTCGCGCGATTCGCGGCCCGTCTGTGGGGTCAGCAGCAATGCCGCCACCGCACCCAGCGCCGCGCCGCTCAAGAATGCGAGCAAACCCGCTGCTGACGAAGAACCTCGATCATCCGCCATTGTGATGCCCTCCTTCTTCTCGAAACCGTTCCTTCATGACGTGGGTTGCCGCTTTCAATCCCGCAACCACGCTCGCGACATTGGTTAACATCGATCCGCTCGAGCCCTTCACGACGTTGTGCACGTATTGAACCGATTCC
Source organism: Nitrospiraceae bacterium (assembly GCA_035273365.1). Lineage (GTDB taxonomy): Bacteria > Nitrospirota > Nitrospiria > Nitrospirales > Nitrospiraceae > Palsa-1315. The sequence continues at coordinate 2,046 of DATEPD010000102.1, forward strand.
CCCACTTCTCCGACCGCGTGCAAGAGCACGGCCGCATGCTCGACTCCGTTACGGGCTTGCTCAGTCAGATCGTTCACCCGGTGGCTCATCGCTCGAAGCTCGCCGATCAGCGGCGGCAGGTCGTTATTCATTTTGGCCAGAAGCTGTTCGGACTCTGCCACAGTCTTGCGAACTTGAATCACCATAGGCACGAGACAGCCCACCAGCACCGCAAACGCGACAGCCACAAGAATCGCCGCCATTTCGACGAATGTCATACGTCCTCCGTTAGGCGATAGGCGTCAGGCGTGAGGGGATAAGAAGCTTCTTGTTTCCAATTCGCCTTACCCCTCACGCTTCACGCCTCACGTTTCACCGTATCACCTTATTACCGGTTTCTTCGCTCGCCATTGTGTACTCTGTTCGTACGCATAGGCCGCGCGCAACAACGTCTCTTCCTCGAAGGGGCGACCGATGATCTGGAACCCGATCGGAAGCTTCGCCTGACTGAACCCGCAGGGCAAAGAGATCGCCGGCACACCGGCGAGGTTCGCTGAAATGGTGAAAATGTCCGACAAATACATCTGGAGCGGGTCGTCGCCCTTCGCTCCGAACTTGAATGCCGGAGTGGGCGTCACGGGAGTCACAATGAGATCGACATCCTGAAACGCCGCTTCGAAGTCATGGCGTATCAATGTTCGCACCGCCTGCGCCTTGCCATAATACGCGTCGTAATAGCCGGCACTGAGGACGTAGGTCCCCAGCATAATCCGGCGCTTCACTTCAGGTCCAAACCCTTCCTGTCGTGTCTTCATATACAGCTCAAGCAGGTCTTTGGTCTCTTTAGCCCTAAGCCCGAATTTGACGCCGTCGTATCGGGCCAGATTCGAACTGGCTTCGGCCGTAGCAATCACATAGTAGGTGGCGACCGCCGCCGCTGTCCGCGGCAACCGAATTTCCTTGATCTCCCCACCCAAGCTCTTCAATTCTTCAATTGCAGCCCGCACAACCTGCTCCACTTCAGGGTCCAATCCCTCCTCAAAAAACTCGACCGGCACACCTATTTTAAGTTTCTTGAGATCTTTCTTCTTCAGCGCCTTCAGATAATCCGGCACTGGAACATCGGCCGATGTCGAATCCAACGGGTCATGGCCGGCAATGGCTCCGAGGAGGAAGGCGGCATCCCTTACATCTTTTGTAATCGGCCCAATTTGATCGAGCGAGGAGGCAAAGGCAATCAGCCCGTACCGAGAAACCCGTCCATAGGTCGGCTTGAGACCCACCACCCCACAGAACGCTGCCGGCTGACGGATCGACCCACCGGTATCAGACCCCAATGCCGCGGCACATTCGTCGGCCGCCACAGCCGCTGCTGATCCTCCGCTGGATCCACCCGGGACACATTGAAGATTCCAGGGATTGCGGCTGGGTCCCACCGCAGAATTCTCGGTTGAGGATCCCATCGCGAATTCATCCAGATTGGTCTTCCCAAGAAGCAGATACCCCTGCGCGCGCAGTTTGGCAATCACGGTCGCATCGTATGGCGGAACGAAGTTCCCCAGCAGACGGGACGCGCAGGTGGTGAGCACACCCTCGGTACAGATATTGTCTTTGATCGCCAGTGGCATACCCATCATCGGCGATGTCTTGCGCCACCCTTTCAACGAGGCGTCGAGCGCGCTGGCTTGCGCAGCTGCCTCCTCTTTGGTGTGCGTGATATAGGCCTTCACCTTGGACTCCACCTGGCCAATACGCAATCCATATGCGCGGACGATCTCAGTCGCCGTAACTTCGCCGGCCGTGAACTTTTCATGGAGCTCCCAGAGTGAGAGCGTCTGAATCGCCATCAGTGCTTCACCTTCACGGCCACAATCCGGTTCTTTTCGTTGACTCGCACGATTTTCGGCACATGCCGTTTGATTTCCTCCTCTGCGTAATACTCGTAACAGAAGATGATAATCTGATCGCCGACTGCGCCTTTCCGCGCCGTCGGCCCATTGAGAATGATCTCACCCCCGCCGCGTTTGCCCGCCATGGCATAGGTCATGAAGCGCTCGCCGTTATTCAGATTGGAACAAACGATCGCCTCATAGGGCAAAATCCCCGCTGCGTCCATCAGATCCTCGTCAATTGTCAGGCTGCCTTCGTAATCGAGACAGGACTCTGTCACCGTGGCCCGATGAATTTTCGACCGCAACATTTGCCTGAACATTCGGACCTCGTTTAAAGGGATTGCCGATCTTCAATAATTTTTGGAACCACAAAGAACCCGTCGGTCGACTCCGGGGCATTGGCCACCGCCTGCTCGACGGATAGGGATGACCGCGCCATATCGGGGCGAAACACATTGACTTGCCCCGGCACCGTCGCCGTCGGCTCGACACCTGTGGTGTCGTACTGCTTCAATGTGTCCACATGCGTGATGATCTGGCTCAACTGTTTCGCAAACGACGCCTTCTCAATATCCGTCAACTGCAACCGAGCCAAATTTGCGACTTTTTCAACTTCCTGTTTCGTGATTTCCACGTGCTCTTTCCCCCTCTACGATCTGCCAGCAAGCGCGCAGGGAGTCCGACGACCGCGAACATGCGGGTACGAAATGCCATGCTTTTTCGCAACACATTTAGAGTCAGACTATCACGGAACCCACAGAAATTCCAGGGAAATTCGAGCGAGAATCCAGACTAACTCCCACAAAGACCAAACGGGTGATCCATTTTTAAAGTTCAGTGTTTCATCATAGGTAATAAAATTTATCATGTACCAGCTACCTCGCAATCCTCTGCTGGACGGGACGCATGACCGTCGTCACCACCAGGAACAAAGGAGCAGTCCGTGGGCACAACAGGAGTTGCAGATGTGGCAGGCATTCTGCGAAACGGAAGGTTCCGGTTCACCGAAAACCTTTCTCAGTTGTGGAATACCGACAAATCCGTTAGGTTCTTCTTCAGCAGGCCGTATATCTAGTCCTAGACCGGCGATAACCTCATTGCCGCTGTTTTCCCGCAATTTCATGAGTGCCAGCACGCCATCCAGGGTATATTTATTCATGCTGATCGAGGCCAGATAGTGAAACAGATCGATCTGATTGCAGGGGCACGGCCCAATTTCATGAAAATTGCGCCAATCATCGACGCACTACGCGCATCCAGGACGCGTGGCGGTTCGTTGCATTTTCGTCTGATCCATACAGGCCAACATTACGATCGCGCCATGTCTGGTAGCTTCTTCGAGGACCTCGATATACCGGATCCGGACATCAATCTGGAAGTAGGCTCGGGCACCCAGGCTGAACAAACCGCCGCCATCATGGTGAACTATGAAAGGGTCCTGCTGAAGCAGAAGAGTGACCTGTGCTTGGTCGTCGGAGACGTGACCTCGACCATGGCTTGTTCCATCGCCGCGCGAAAGATGGGAGTGCCGGTGGCGCATGTGGAGGGCGGCATACGTTCAGGCGACTGGACCATGCCGGAGGAAATAAACCGCGTGGTGACTGACTCCATCACAAACTGGTTTTTCACCACCAGCCAAACAGCCAACGACAATCTGCGCCGGGCCAGTGTTACTGACGATCGCATTTTCTTCGTCGGAAATACGATGATTGACACCCTTCTCAAGCATTTGCCACGCTTGCGTCCGCCAGACTGTTGGGAATCGCTGAAGCTCGAACCGCACAACTACTTCGTCATCACGCTGCATCGCCCGGCAAATGTGGATGAAGCACATCAGTTGCTCCAGCTGCTGCATGCCATCGTCGAAGGCACGCGCGGCTTGCCTGTGGTGTTTCCCGTCCACCCGCGCACCGCCAAGAACTTACGCGAGCTCGACAGTAAGACGCCGCAACTGAATTATATTGATCCGCTCGGCTACTTAGAGTTCAACTACCTGGTGAAGCATGCCCGTGGCGTGATCACCGATTCTGGCGGCATCACTGAGGAAACGACCGTACTTGGCA
>DATEPD010000103.1:0-3126 GCA_035273365.1 Nitrospiraceae bacterium
CATGAATTGGTCAAAGACGGCTGGTGTTAAGTATTAAAAGTATGCGCCCATCGACGCAGAGCTTAAATCACTAGGGAAGGTAGCACGAGACGCGAAGAAAGGCTTGGGGAAAGATCCTGCTCCCGTTCCATCGTGGGTCTATCGCGGGGCAAAACGAGGGTAATTGCGTGGACACTGGCACGGAAGGGGGTACGGCCTCTAGTGGCGTTCCAGGGCTTAGTGCAGTACAATCCGGTTTCTCACCTGAACGGCATCTTCGCTCTCATCTCTTTACTGATCCTCTTCGTGGCCTGCATTATCCGAAGCCTCCCATTACTTCAGCAACTCCATGATTTATTTCAACGAAAAATACTTGAGAACAATGGACACAATTATTGCGTTTTGATAGTGTGCGGGATCAATGGCGCGATTGATCCAGACAGCGTGTGCGGCGGGCCCTCTTTTTCTCAAACTTAGGGCGCTCCATCGTGGAACTAGTGCTCTCCTATCTGCTCTCTTGGTGTCACTTCTCCTGCTGATCTCCACTCCCGACAAGACGCTTGCCTCGACGCAAGGCGATCTATATCGACTGGCCAAGGCTGCGACAGTGCTCATTGTGGGTATTAACGATGAATCCAATGCCATCTCGTTCGGCAGCGGGGTATTCATCTCGGAACAAGGCCTGATCGTGACCAATGCCCATGTGGTGGAAGATTCCACCCGCCTCTTTGTCTATATCCGCAATCAAGCCGTCGATTCTACGGTGAAGGTGCTTGCGATCGACTCTGACCTCGATCTAGCGGCGCTCCGTATCCAGACAGACCTTCCGGTTCCGTTCCTTCCTTTGGCCGAGGAGGTTCCGGAAGAAAGTACGCCGACGATCGCGGTCGGATATCCACGTATGCCAGATGTCTTACGAATGGGGTTGACGTTGCATGCGTCGGTTATTCCCATGACGATCACCGGTGCGGCCATGGGACGGTCCAGAACAGCTGGGCTCCCGATTCCCTTTGTGCAAACCGTGGGGATGCTCAACGCCGGGAGTAGCGGAGGGCCATTGGTGGACAGCAAAACCGGTGAGATCGCGGGACTAATCGTCCATACCGTGCCCTATATGGAGCAGGTCAAAAATGCTGAGGGTGAACGGCTGGGCGCGGTGATGATGCGAGCCGGCCTTAGCTATTCCATCCCTGCGTCTCGGCTGCGCGACTGGTTACAGAAGAACCGCATTTCCATTCCTGCAAACCAGACACATGAGGCTCTTCTGACTCCAGAGAAGGAGCTCCCCACGGGTGAGTTTCTCACGACCGCGCATCTCCTTCATCTGATGGCGGCTGTTCTGCATCAGGATCGCGATCTCCTGAATCTCGCCATTCAACATTATGAATCGGCCCTGCAGCTCGAACCAGAACGGACTGACGTGTTACGGAATCTCGGTCTTGCGTTCGCGGCGACGGGACAGACGGACCGGGCCCAAGTAACGTATGAACAAGCCTTTGCCCAAGCACCGAACGATCCTCTGCTGTTAAAGAATATGGGCGAACTCAGGTCCTACATGCGAGACACTCAGGGTGCGGCGGAACTGTATCGAGCAGCTATTCGACAAGACGCCTGTTTGGTGAGCGCGGCGTTGGGGCTGGGCACGGTTCTACAGGCACAAGGTCGACTGGAGGAGGCGAAGCAGGTTCTTCGGCGTGCGGCGGCCTGTCCATCGTCTTCTTCCTATATGGCCTATCACGTAGGCCTCGCCTTGGAGCAACAGGGATTGAGACGAGATGCACTCCAGATATGGCAGGATGCTCTTGGGCGAACCCCCGGTCCTATCAACGAGCAGCTCATTCTTAAGAAGATCCAGCAACGAGTCGCCCAACTTCGTGCTCAACTGACCTCGCAGGATCGAGGGTTCAGCGTCGCACCGGTTTCTTCAAGCGCACAATTCCCCGTTCCCAAAGACCCATCCTAAATAGTCAGGCTTCTCCTAGACTCTAAATGCTTCTTGCGGGGTAGCAGCCTTTGTGTATTGCAATGGTGGCTCGTGTTATGCCGTTCATAAAGGTTTTGCCGCGTTCCACATCCGCTATGGTTGTCAAGAAACGGCTTGCGCTTCCTGCACGCGACTTATGGGAGGCCCTTCAATCGATGAATAGGCCTCGGCGACGAAAACCCTTGTTCCAACCGTTCACCCGCGCTCGCTTAGTTCGGAGTGCAATCAGCAGCCGCGTGCTCATTTCTGCGATCAGTCGATTTATCCGTTCGAATCCATAAGGCATGATTCTGATTGTTCATACCCGCCTCAATATAGTCTCCTTGATTTATGTCAGGCTTCTCGGTGGTCTGGTCGACCTGCAAATTCACTTCCTTGCCGTCCTGCAACTTCACAAAATAGGTATGGCCTTCCACTCGCAGCACTTCGCCCTGAATCATCTGAACACCCATCCGTTGTTCTTGCCCGGCCTTCATTGCAGCTTGCCCCTCTCTATTTTCACATGGGGAAGCTGGATCACTAGCCAGCGCGGCATTGGACAGCCACAGAACACCGAACAACAGCACCCCTAGAATTTTAGAAATTGTTGCCATGAGAGCCTCCTCGGTTATGAGCGCCATGCGAGCTAGGGGCCACGTCTCGGGATTTCAATGGCCCACTATCCAGGCACCAAACCCCAACACCACTATGATGAGTACTGCCAATAAGTGCGTCATTGTTAACCTCTATAGCTAGCAGGTCATACATAGTTTAAGAGAGCAAAAGAAATACCAACTGACCAAATTTGTTTTGAGCCTATCTTTCAAAGAGATAGGGGGATTACTACAGAATTGCTTTATTTTGCTCACACCCAGCTTGTTCCAGGATTCAATAAAACACGGCCTAAGCCTTAATAAAACACCAGCCTAAGCCTGCTTTTTCTAGAATCCTTTCAAGACGACGAGTTGTCCGCCCCCTGGAACAAATTGTCCGATTTCACGTTGCCTGTTAAAACGCACGGTTAAGATCTCCATCCTTATGATCCGATTCCAGCTGTGAGGTCCCCCAGTCAGTTTGCTCTCGCCGATAAACGGATCGATGTGATCGTGCGAGTTACTGGGAAACGCCGACATGATGCGGGCCACTTATGGTCGAATCACTATGGCACCCCCAGCGTAGCTTTC
>DATEPD010000104.1:0-4814 GCA_035273365.1 Nitrospiraceae bacterium
GGCGTGATTCGATCCGCCACCGCCTGAATGATGCCTTCTCGCTCTCTCGCCACCTTTACACCCCGAAAACTCAAATAGTAGCCCCCGTGACTCGGCGACTGGATCGTGGCAGCGAGTTCAATCTGTTGCCCGTCTTCGACATCGGGATCTTTGACGGTCGGGATCCCGCAGCGCCCGTAGACGGCGACGTTGATCGAGGAGGTCTCATCTTCCAGGTAGAACAAATAGGCGCCATAACACATCGTGCCGGCCTGGACCTCGTAAGGATCAAGCGGCGTCACATTGCGAACAGTGCCCCGCAACGTGACCTGTTTCAAATGAAAGGTCTTCGGTGCGTCAAGGATTTCGAGGATGGTAATGGGCTCTGCGGCTGAGGCACAGGACGAGCCGACCACAGACCATCCACACCAGAGGAGGGCGAGGAGACTCACCAACATTCCTGTACGAGATGCGCCGCGAGAAACCACAGTCCTATTTTACAGAAGGTCGTCGTAGAAGTCCCTTCCGCCCCCTCGATGAACTCGTTATAATCCGCGAACATTTTCTGGAGAATCATCCATGATCGATCGCGTGCATCTTGACCGCTACATCACAGGCAGCCGTCAGAGGTTTGAAGATCTGCTGGGCCGGATGGTGGAGATTCCTTCGATCAGCATGGACCCGGCAAGGGCCCCCGACATCCGGCGTATGGCGGACTTGGCAGGGCAGGTCCTCACGGACCTGGGAGTCGAGGCTCAGATTGTGGAGACCGGCGGCTACCCGATCGTGTCCGGCGGCTGGATGACCGGAGCCCATCATCCGACCGTCACCATCTATAACCATATGGATGTGCAACCGGCGCAAGAGCCAGAATGGGCGCAGGCACCCTTTGCGTTCAAAAACGAGAATGGACTGTATCGCGGCCGTGGCGCAACAGATGACAAGGGGCCGGCGCTGACCGCCCTGTTCGGCGCGCGGTACGCGATCGAGCAGGGCTTCCCGATCAACGTTCGGTTTCTCTGGGAGTTGGAAGAGGAAATCGGCAGTCCGCACTTTGCGGCTGGGCTGAAGAATCGAACCGCGATTCCTCGACCGGATTCCGTCGTCGTGTCGGATACCATCTGGCTCGCGAAAGGCATGCCCGCCATGCCCTATGGTCTGCGAGGTCTGCTGGGTGCACGCCTCATGCTTCGAACCGGAACGAAAGACGCCCATTCCGGCGTAACCGGCGGTGCCGCGCGGAATCCGCTCGCGGAACTGATAGAAGTGGCACAGGCCTGCGTCGATGCCAAGACCGGCAAGGTGAAGATTCCCGGGTTCTATCAAGATGTGGTCGAACCGACCAAAGCGGAAATCAAAAGCTTCCTTGCATCAGGTTTTCAGGTCAAGAACTTCAAGCAGGCCTATGGATTTCACACGCTTCGGACGCAGGACCCAGCGGAGATCATGCGGCGCATTTGGGCCGCGCCGACGTTTGAGGTGCATGGCCTGACTGGCGGCTATCACGGTCCTGGTGTCAAGACGATCGTGCCTGGCCATGGCGAACTCAAAGTGAGTATGAGGTTGGTGCCGAATCAAACTCCGGAAAAGGCCTTTGCGTTGCTCAAGCGCCATGTGGCGAAGTTGAACCCGAGCATAAAGGTCGAGCGAGAAGGAATGCTCCACCCATTCAAAGGATTGTTTGAGGGTCCCTATGTCGATGCGGTCAAGCGGGCGGTAAAAGCGGGATTCGGTAAAGAACCATCGTTCATCCGAGAGGGCGGATCGATCGGAGCGGTGGTCACCATGCAGAAAGCCTGGAAGGTGCCGATCCTGTTTATGGGATTAAGTCTGCCAGAGCATGGCTACCATGCGCCGAACGAATACTTCGACTGGGGCCAAGCCTCCGGTGGGATGAAAGCCTTCGCGCATTATTTTGCGGAGCTGACTTCGATGGGGAAAAGATAAGGAGTGGCCAGACCGTCCTTCTTGCTCGCAGAACGCGCACGATCAGAATGTGCTCGTTCGATGCGCGCAGTGAAGGCCAGTCCGGCCACTCCTTATGAGGCGAGTCAGGAAATGGATGCGCGCAGTTGGGGATCAACCAGACTGCCCTCTGGACGAAGAGGTTCTTGGACCCTTCCAGACAAGGCAAATACTCTGCCCCAATTGAGGAACACATTGTCTTTCTTGCATGCCAGTCAGTCGCAGTCAAATTGCCAACGGCCTCGACGTTCAGGAAGCGTGAGTGCCGCAGCCAGGTGAGTGAGAAAATCGCGGCGAGGGATGGCTTCTGCGCCAAGGGCCATCACATGGGGCGAGGATTGCTGGCAGTCTATGAGGCGAAATCCCCAGGCCTGCAGTTGGTGTACGAGTGAGACTAGCGCCACTTTCGAGGCGTCAGATATCCGGGTGAACATCGACTCTGCGAAGAAAGCGCCGCTCAGCGCCACGCCATATAGTCCGCCCACGAGTTGTCCTTCCTGCCAAGTTTCTACGGAATGGGCATATCCGAGTTCGTGTAATTGTGTATAGGCTTCGAGCATCTCCGCAGTGATCCACGTGCCGCCGTCCGGATATTGCGGCCTTGGTCCCGCGCAATGTTGCATCACGTCGCGAAAGCACCGGTCGAGCGTGACACTGAATAGGCCGGGGCGAAGGCTTCTTTTCAGGCTGCGCGAGATATGGAGTTTGTCGGGAAAGAGGACGGTCCTGGGATCGGGCGACCACCACAGGATCGGCTGATCGCCGCTGTACCAGGGAAAGATCCCGTGGCGGTAGCCTTCGAGCAATCGCTCGGGTCGTAAGTCGCCACCGACAGCCAGCAAGCCCTCGGGCGAGGCCGAATCGACGGGCGGGAAACGCAGATCACAAGGGTTTGCGCTGAGCGTAACCATGGCCGAGCAGGGTACTCCAACCGACACACAAGACTATGAGCTCGTGAACAGGACCATTACCTTTTCTTTTCTTCTGCTTGAACCAGCAAAGGCTGAAAAATTGGGTCCGCGTCGAGGACCGCCTTCAATGCTTCTGCCCCGAGGAAGAATTGCGAGATCTCTGGAGTCTGCCCGGGAATTTCAGCAAACCACCGTTTCGCTTCAGTCAGTCGTTCTAAGAGCGCCTGATTGTCCCGGTCCGGGGTGAACAGCAAACTGTAGGCTTTGGTGTATTCGGCCATGAATTTATCGAGTGGCAGGTCGGCGAGCATGAGCGCTTCATCGGCATCCTGATAGGCGGCCCGAATGTCCGAGTCATCAAGGATGCGGTTCCAGGCCACTTTGCTGATGCGGGACCAAGCCAGTTGGAGCAGGGCTTCGGCTCTGCTGGCTCTTCGCTCAGCTGGAATCGCTTTGACCAAGGATTGATGGGTTGCAATTGCGGGCTCTTGATCGTTGTTCCATCGGTAGGCCACGCCTAACCGAAATCGGTTGTCGAGTTGTTCTGGCCGTACGACGGCCAAGGCTTGCATAGCTGAAATCATGCGGTACAAGTAGTCGGCGGTCGTCGGCTTGTCGAATCCACCCATCTCCATCCCTAGCGACAGATCCATGCGAACGGTTTGGGCATAGATGTTCCAAAAGTGTTCGTTCACGACCAAGGCAAGCGCCGGATCCGTTACCGTGAGTTTGTGGAACGGGACGGCCTCCTGCAGAACAGTGGCATAGAGGTGTCGGCTCAGTACCATGAGGGCATCGGCCTGATTGGGATCGATGATGAGCACACGATTCAACATGGCCACGCGGTCACGCAGTTCCGGAAAGGTGGCTGCGCGAGCGGCTCCGGCAGTCAAGAGACCTGGGACATCCGTTGGTCCCCACCAGATCAGCGAGTCGGGAAGGGCCCGACTTGTTTCCGTGGCAAACGGAATCTTTTCCCGGAGTCCGCTGCCGAACACGGTACCGCTGGTAACAGGAAGATTGAGGACTGCCGTGTCGCCCGCGAAGCCGTGTTTCTTCAATCCGGAAAGGACAACCCACTGGGTGGTGATTTCCTTCAGTGCACGCCTGGCCCGCTTGATCGTATTGGTCCATCTGACCGTGCCGGGAGCATAGGTCAACGGGGCCGTCAGGGGATCCTGGTAACTCACGGTCAATTTCACCAAAGTAGTCGGTACCGCGACAGTCGGGCCATTCGGTCGAATACGGAACGAGGCAGATGGGAGCGGTGCGCTTCCGACAATCTGAATGAGAAACCCGGTTCCTGGCGGCCTAAGGCCCAGTGAGTCGGTCACGAAGGCTGAGGCGGGATAGCGGTCCAGATTTTCACTGAAAAAGACCAATTCGCCGTTACTGGGCCATAAGACCTCCATCCCCACATCGCTTCGTACCAGTGTGGGTGCGTGCGCGTCTTTCAGGCCCTGCCAGCAGGAGTCATAGAGGGGGTCGGAGTCGGGCGGATAGGTTTTGATGCCATGGAGGGACGCAACCACAAGGGGGTACTGACAGGCGAAGTCGAGCTGGCCAACGCGAATCTTGTTTCCCGCTCCCATCGCTTCGGCGTAACGCTGGGCCGTCACTTCAGCTGGCGTGGCGGATTTCTTTGCCTTTTTTGCAACAGCGGCTAATGCCGATGAGTGCTCGGTCAGGGTCATTGCGGTGACAATCGACAGGATCCCGGCGAGGAACAGGAGCGTGGACAAGCTACGTTGGATGATCTGCAGAGGCATCATGTCGAACAGGCTCCTATATGAAGGCTGAAGGGAAGGCGGAACTCTACCATGCTGCTTTGAGGACCTGAAAGGGGCTAGCCTGCGTTACTCATGATTCATGACGGTTCGTGGCAAAATCGCAGATGGGGACAGACGCCAAAAAGAAGGGCGCCGGAGTCCAAGGGGATGAGCCCGCTGGCTGAAGGTT
>DATEPD010000105.1:0-19559 GCA_035273365.1 Nitrospiraceae bacterium
AGGTCCATGACCCAATCCGCATTCTTGATGACATCGAGATTATGTTCGATCACAACCACGGTGTTGCCGGCTTCGACAAGCCGATCCAACACATCCAACAGCCGTTGCACATCGGCAAAATGAAGCCCAGTCGTCGGTTCATCCAAAATGTACATCGTGCGTCCGGTCGGACGTTTCGATAGTTCGCGCGAGAGCTTGACTCGTTGCGCCTCGCCCCCGGACAGCGTCGTGGCGGACTGGCCAAGCTTCACGTAGTGCAACCCGACATCATGCAAGGTGTCGAGTTTTCGCTTGATAAACGGGATATGTTCGAAGAACTCCACGGCATCGTCCACTGTCATATTCAACACGTCGGCGATGCTCTTCCCTTTATGGTGAATCTCCATCGTCTCGCGGTTGTATCGTTGGCCTTTGCAGACCTCGCAGGTCACGTACACATCCGGCAAGAAATGCATCTCGATCTTGATCAACCCATCGCCTTGGCAGGCCTCACACCGTCCGCCCTTCACATTGAAACTGTAGCGGCCCGGCTTGTACCCCCGCACGCGGGACTCGGGTAGATTCGAATAGAGATCCCGGATGAAACCGAACAGACCGGTATAGGTTGCCGGATTCGAGCGCGGAGTCCGGCCGATCGGGGACTGGTCGATGTCGATGACTTTATCCAGTGCGTCGACACCCAGCAACTCTTTGCAACCGTCAATCTTGGGTTTTTTGTGATAGAGCAACTGAGAGAGGGAATGGAACAGTACCTCAAGCACCAGCGTACTCTTTCCGGACCCCGACACGCCGGTCACACAGGTGAGCAGCCCGAGCGGAATCTTGGCGGTCATCCCCTTGAGATTGTGTTTCGTGGCTCCCACGATGGACAACAACCCCTTGGACTTGCGTTGCCGGCGAGGGAGGCTGACCATCTGCGTGCCACGGAGATACTGGCCAGTCAGCGAGGCGGGATTCCCCATCACGTCAATCGGCGTGCCTTGGGCAATTATTTGACCCCCATGCGTGCCGGCCCCAGGCCCCATATCCAGTAGATGGTCCGCCGCCATCATGGTTTCTGCATCGTGTTCGACCACGACCACCGTGTTGCCCAAGTCGCGCAGGCGAAGCAAGGTTTGGAGTAAGCGCCGATTATCGCGCTGATGGAGACCAATCGACGGCTCGTCGAGAATATAGAGAACGCCGACGAGGCCTGAACCGATTTGCGTGGCGAGTCTGATGCGTTGGCCTTCTCCACCGGACAGGGTGGCGGCCGCCCGATCCAACGTCAGGTAATCCAAACCGACATTGACGAGAAACCCGAGCCGTTCGCGAATTTCCTTCAAGATGCGATGGGCAATCACCAACTCGCGCGCGGTGAATTTCAGCGAATTGAAGAAGTCCGCAGCGGCGCGCACCGAAAGATGTGTCACCTCTGCGATCGACCGGGTGGCCACCTTGACGGACAGGCTTTCAGGGCGCAACCTCGCGCCCTTGCAGACATCGCAAGGTTCCAGCAACGTGAAGTCTTCATCGTCAGGACTGTCTGGGGTCATGGCGTAGCCGATACCGTCACAGGCGGGGCAGGCCCCATGCGGACTGTTGAACGAAAACACGCGAGGCGTGATTTCCGGATAGCTGATACCACAGCGGATGCAGGCGAGCTTCTCGCTATAGAGTGAGACGGTCCCATTGTCCAGCAACACACCGACCAGCCCGCCGGCGAGTTTCAACGACGTCTCCACCGAATCGGCCAACCGTCGCGTCAACGCCTCGCCGGGCTTCATCACCAGTCGATCGACCACGATCTCGATCGTATGTTTCTTCTGTTTGTCGAGCGAGATGTCGTCACCCAGATCGACGAGCTTGCCGTCGATGCGGGCTCTGACATAACCGGCCCGGCGCATGTCGAGGAGTTCCTTTCGATACTCTCCCTTCCTGCCGCGGACGATCGGGGCCACGAGCTGAAACTTGCTGCCCTCGGGTAGTGAACCGATGGCGTCCACCATCTGTTGGACGGTCTGCGCGGTGATTTCCTCGCCGCACTGAAAGCAGGAGGGACGTCCCACCCGGGCGAAGAGAAGACGGAGATAGTCGTAAATCTCCGTCACGGTTCCGACCGTGGACCGGGGGTTGTGGCTGGTGCTCTTTTGTTCGATGGAAATCGCGGGAGAGAGCCCTTCGATCGAATCAACGTCGGGCTTGCCCATCTGTTCAAGGAACTGACGGGCGTAGGCCGAGAGCGACTCGACGTACCGTCGTTGTCCCTCGGCATAGATCGTGTCGAAGGCCAGCGACGATTTGCCCGACCCGCTCAGTCCCGTGATCACAACGAGCCGATCCCGCGGGATCGTCACGTCGATGTTCTTGAGATTGTGCTCTCGGGCCCCTTTAATAATGATCGAATTATGCATCAGGGGCGAGATTATAGCACGCGAGCCTGGCTGCCTTGACAAACCGGGAAGGCAGGTGCTACCACGCTCTCATGGTACATGTGGATATACCGCCCGTTCAGAAGGGAACAGATTCCCCAGCGGCTCCGCTCGCCGTTTCAACTTGGTCGGGCCAAGCCCGTGAACAAGCCGTGCAGCGGATGTTCACCTCGATTGCCGGCGTCTATGACCTGAACAATACGCTCCTGAGTTTTGGGCTTCACTACCGGTGGAAGACCATTACTGCTTCCTATGTGCCCGTTACTACGGGAGGCCGGGCACTCGACGTCGGCTCTGGCACAGCAGATCTCGCCCTCTTGATCGAACCACGTATGGGAGCAGGCGGCCGTGTGATTGCTTCGGACCTCAACCACGCCATGCTTGTCGAGGGATTGAAGAAAGTGACCGCGCGGGGCTTGGGAGAACGGATTACCTGTCTTGAAGCCAATGCCGAGCATTTGGGATTTCCCGATCGGACGTTTCATGCCGTAACCACAGGGTTTTGCATGAGGAATGTCGGTGATCTCAGGCAAGCGCTCTCGGACATTCACCGTATTGTGCAGCCAGGTGGGCGATTTGTCTGCTTGGAGTTTTCCCGACCCGTCTTTGGTTGGCTCCGGGCGATGTACGATTGGTACTCGTTCCGGCTTCTTCCCTGGATTGGAACAAAAGTGGCGCATGACACGACCGGTGTCTATGAATATCTTCCTGCCTCCATTCGGAACTTCCCGGACCAGGAACGATTGAAACAGATGCTTCTCGATGCAGGCTTTCGTCATGTCACCTATCGCAACCTGTCCGGCGGGATCGTCGCGATCCACATTGCCACGAAATAAAATGTTAAATTTTGAATGTCTAATGATGAGTTGGTCCGGACTGATCTCGTCGAAGATTCACCATTCATCATTGGCGACCTGCATGAACTCTATTCTGTATATCTTCCTCCCCTGCAAGAAGGTCTATCCCATCGGTGTGACCTATCTCGCCGATTTTATTCATCGGCGCAAACCAGAGGTGCGGCAGCGCATTGTTGATCTGTCGCTCTTTCCTGACGGCCAACGGATACAGGCGGTCCGCGATGCGGCAACCGAGTTCAAGCCAGACCTCGTCTGTTTCTCATGGCGCGACATTCAGATTTTTTCCCCGCATGAGGGAGACTCGTCGCTGGAACATGCGTTTAACTTCTATTTTGCGAGCAATCCCCTCAAACGGGTTGTGGCCTCGTTTGCGGGACTACAACAACTCTATCGCTACTACAGTCATATCCGCGCGGCGCTCTCCTACCCCTGGTTGATCGCCAAGGAGTTCCCGAAGGCGCAGATCATGATCGGCGGCGGAGCCTTTACCGCCTTTGCCGATCAACTCATCTTGAAACTTCCGGAAGGTACCATCGGGATTCTTGGGGAAGGCGAAGATGCCATCCTCAAGGTCATTGAGGGCCAGTCGCTGGAGAAAGAGCGCTACATCATCCGGGAGGGAAAGACTATTCGAAAGGGCCAGCAGGGCTCGCCCGCCCTGCTCGATGCCCTCACCGTCGACTTGCCCTACCTGACCTCAATCTTCCCGCAGCATCGGGAATACCTTGGTGAATCGATCGGAGTCCAGTCGAAGCGAGGTTGTCCTTACGATTGTGCGTTCTGCCTCTATCCCTACATCGAAGGGAAACGGGTCCGCTATCGGCCACCTGCCATGGTCGTGAAGGATATCTCTCAGCACTACCATCAATGGGGCGCCAGGCGGTTCTGGTTTACGGACGCGCAATTTATTACGGGGAAAGAAGCCTATCCCCAATGCATCGAGATCCTTGAACGGATTCTTGCGGAGAAGCTGGAGATCGAGTGGTCCGGCTATATTCGAACGTCGCTTATCACCCCGGAATTGGCAAGACTCATGGTCAAGTCAGGCGTTGGCGATCTCGAGGTCGCTATTACGTCGGGCTCCCAAGTGGTGCTGAACGACCTCCATATGGGTTTCAAACTTGAGCGGCTGTACGATGGTTGTCGCTATTTGGCAGAAGCGGGATTCAAGGGTAAGGTCATCCTCAACTACTCTTTGAACTCCCCGAAAGAGACGGAGGAGTCGTTGCTCCAAAGCGTGGAGTCCTACAAGATGGTCGCCTCAATCCTGGGTGAAGAGCGCGTCTTCCCCCTCATGTTCTTTCTGGGCATTCAGCCGAATACTGATTTGGAACAACGGCTTTTGGAAGAGGGGTATCTCTCGGCCGGCTATAACCCTCTGATGTTGACTCCGACCAGTATCAGAAAGCTGCTCTATAACCCGGCGCCGCTGAACTCATACATCGCCAAGGCCTGTCTCCGGGCTTGGGAACGAAAAGACGGAAGCCGAGACCCTCGGAAGTGGACTGGATCTCTATCCCAAGCCCCCAAAGAGTCCGGTGCCTATGCCGACAAAAACTTGATTCGAGGGATTGAAGGGAACTCCGGACGCGATGCCCTTCTTTCCCTGGAGGAGATCCTCCGTTCTCGACCCTCGCTTCGTTCCGCAAAGGATTCAGAAGGAAAGTCCATCACAACCCCGGCATCTTAGCCCGCATTATTCATGAACACTTCTGCTGCAATCGCCGACCCGCTGCTACGATGGGCCTTCGGCCGGCGGGCTCACCCCTCGGACCCACCGTACTGCACGAGTACGCCTTGGGTCCTCCCGGCTCCGCGCGCCGGTCTCGCAACACGGCTCTGCGATTTCGCGACGAACTGTCATGAATGATGCGGGCTAGCATTGTTCCATAGTCCCATCGACGCCTTGCATTCGAATTCAGACCGGTGCTAGCATGAGCGTTCTTTGACGCTGGGGAAATACGTCAACCGTTTGGAAATTTTGATAATTACTCTCGGTCGCCTTGGCCTGGTGGGCATCTTGAGGAGATATCTCGATGTATAAGACGATCTATGTGCCGGTCGATAACTCTGACCATTCCAATACAGCCGTCGACATCGGTGTTCACTTCGCCAAAGCCTTTGGCTCGAAAATCGTGGGCAGTCATGTCTATGCGGCTAAAATGCATGACAAGCGCTTTAAACAGATGGAAGCGGGCTTGCCCGAAGAGTACCACGACGAAAAAGAACTCGATCGCCAGCGCCAAATCCATGATTCGTTGATTACCCGAGGCCTCCAGATCATTACCGACTCTTACCTCGACTACGTCGACAAGAAATGCGCGGAAAATAACCTGCCGATCGAGCGTCGTTCGCTCGAAGGCCGGAATTGGAAGGTGCTGGCCGAAGACATCAACACCAATGCCTATGACCTGGTGATCATGGGTGCCTTGGGTGTCGGCGCAGTGAAGGACAGCGTGATCGGCAGTAACACCGAGCGTGTCCTTCGTCGCGTGCGGAATTCGGACATGCTGATCGTTAAGCAAACTCAGCTCATGACCGGTGGGAGAATCGTGGTGGCGGTGGACGGTAGCCCCTATTCCTTTGGCGGACTCATGACCGGCCTGGCACTGGGCAAGACCTTCAACATGCCTGTTGAAGCCATTTCAGCCTTCGACCCTTATTTCCACTATGCTGCCTTTCACAGCATCTCAGGTGTCCTCAACGAGGAAGCCGGTAAAGTGTTCCGCTTCAAGGAGCAGGAAAAGCTACACGAAGAGATCATCGACAGCGGCCTTGCGAAAATCTACCAGTCGCACCTCGACATCTGCCGAGAGATCGCTCAGGCTGAGCACACCGACGTCAAGACCACCCTGCTGGATGGCAAGGCCTTTGAAAAAATCATTCAATATGTGCGCAAGGATATCCCGGCATTGCTGATCGTCGGACGGATCGGCGTGCACAGTGACGAGGATATGGATGTCGGCAGCAACACGGAGAATCTCCTACGTTCCGCGCCCTGCAATATCCTGGTGTCGAACCGGAAATATGTTCCACCGATCGATACGCTGGCGGAATACACGATCGCCTGGACGGAGGAAGCCCTCCGCCGGATGGAAAAGATTCCGATATTCGCCAGAGGCGTGGCCAAGACGGCCATCCATCGCTATGCCATCGAAAAGGGCCACACCATCATCAGTAACACGGTGGTCGATACGGCCATAGGACACATCCTACCCAAGGGTGCGATGGACGCCATGCGCGCCCTGGGTGGGAACTTGGATGCCGCGGGTATCGACCGTAACAAGATGCAGGCGGATGAGTCTGTAGTGAAGGATCTTATGGGCTCGACGCTCAGCGGGATGATGACTGAGGTTGTGGAAGAAAAACCAACAGTCAATGCAAACACTCAAGCCTACTTGGATCGGATGACTCAGGATTATTTCATCTGCGACGGTTGCGGCTACATCGGCAAGGGCGAGACGCCCGTCAAGTGCCCCGTCTGCGCCGCCGGAGGTGACCGCTTCAAACTGGTTGACAAGTCTCTTTTCGAAGCAGCGGCGCACGCCGAAGGAGCCCTCGAGACCGACCTGGCCTACGATGACGTCCCCATGCAATGGACAAAGGACGCCAAAGAAGGAATCCGTGCTGTTCCAGCCGGCTTCCAACGCCGGCGTACCAAGGCCAAAATCGAGAAGACCGCCCGTAAGCTTGGCATGACCACAATTACGCTGGAGTATGCCGCGTCGATGATTCAAGAAGCAGCCTCAGAAGACTACACCCCCATCTTTGCAAATAAAGGAACCGGTGCTTCTACAGAAGCACAGGCTACAGTAGTCGCCGCAACGAACGGCACCACTGGCGCGACGGCTCCCCATGAAAACGGTCATGGAAACGGGAATGGCCGCGCGGAAGAACCTGCTCCTACTTCACCCTATACCTGGACACCGGAGGCTCAATCACGGCTCGCACGGGCTCCTGAAGGGTTCATGCGCGACTGTACGCGTGCCCTCATCGAAAAACATGCCGATAAGATCGGCGTCATAGTTATCACGGCCGAAGTGGCCCACGAGGGCATCGAACAAGCTAAAGATTACATGGCGGAAGCCATGAAGACCGGTAACCTGAAGGACATGATTGCGAACCTGACTGGCAAGACGAAATCGTAGCTTTCCAATTTTGAATGATGAATGTGGAATGTGGCATTGACCGGACGGCCAATTTCCCTGAATCACACATTCACCACTCCTAATTTAGAATTCGACATTGCTTCTAGACTATGGGTAAATCACTTCCAATTTTCAATCCCCCATCTCTGGCGGGCGCATTCGGAAATATCCAGCAACAGGTCTCGCAGTTCTTTACTCCGTCATCCACGGCTCCTGCACCGCACGACGGCCGAACGGTCGATGATTTCAAACCCTATCTCATCGCGCTGAACCTCACGAAACGCTGCAATCTCAAGTGCGACCATTGCTATCTTGACGCGACGACAAAGTCTGCCGGCGGAAACGACGAACTCTCGACCGAGGAATGTTACAAGCTCGTCAATCAGATTGCTGAAGTCAACAGGGGTTGTCTCCTCGTGATTACGGGTGGCGAACCGCTCGTTCGTCCTGACATTCTCGACATTGCGCGCCATGCCGTGAAACTCGGGTTCATGGTGGTGTTTGGAACCAACGGCATGTTGATCGATGACCGGCTGGCGAAAGAGCTGGTGGAAATCGGCGTGATGGGGATGGGTATCAGTATCGATTCGCTCGATCCCCAAAAGCACAATCGCTTCCGTGGCGTGCCCGGTGCGTGGGAAGCCGCACTCGCAGGCATCGAGGCCTGCAAGCGAAACGGGTTGGCCTTCCAAGTGCATTTCAGTGCGCAACCCATGAATTACCAGGAACTGCCTGAGGTGATCGATTGGGCGCACCAGCTTGGCGCCAAAGTGCTTAATGTCTTTTTTATGGTCTGCACAGGCCGGGGTGAAGAGCTCACCGACATCACCCCGGCACAGTACGAAGAGGTGCTCGGTTACCTGGTTAACTGTCAGGACAATTACAAAGGTATGCTCGTCCGAGCCCGTTGTGCACCGCATTTCAAACGACTCGCGTATGAAAAGGATCCGAACTCCCCTATTACCAAAGCGACGGGTTATATGGGCGGCGGTTGTCTCGCTGGCACCAACTATGCGCGCGTGACCCCCAACGGCGAACTGACCCCTTGCCCCTACATGCCGCTATCTGCCGGCAATATTCGCGAGACAAACTTTGTCGATCTGTGGGAGAAGTCCGACGTCTTCAATTCCTTCCGCTATCCGCAACTGAAAGGCAAATGCGGTGATTGCGAGTACACAGACATCTGCGGTGGCTGCCGCGCACGCCCCTATGTCGATCATGGTGATTGGCTGGATGAAGATCAATGGTGTTTGTACACCCCGAAGGGTGGCGAGAAGATCAAAGTCGCATTTAATACGCCGGAAGAGGGCCACGTCGCCTGGGATGAGGATTCAGAAACACGACTCAACCGGATTCCCTATTTCTTGCGCGCCATGGTGAAGAAAGGTGTCGAAAAGCATGCACGCGAGAATGGTATCCCTCTGATTACCGTTGAGTTGATGGAAGAACTCCGCAAAAAACGATTCGGCAACGACGCGCCAGTCTTCAAATTCTAACGTGATGAGTTAAGATACATTGATTTCGTCTACACGGGATCTCTGTTTAATGCTCATCACGAGTTGCACAAGTGAACGCCCTTCAAAGCCTCGTTACCGATCCTCATACATTCATCCCGATCATCAATCATTGGCTTCACTTGGTGTCGGCGGTCATCTGGATCGGCGGACTGGCGTTCCTCGTCATTGCCGTGACGCCGGGTCTGAAGGCAGCGGTCGCGAAGGAACAGGTCAAGCCAATTACCGATGCGTTCTACCAACATTACAAGAAAGTCGCGGGTATTCTGCTGGTCGTCCTGTTGTTTACCGGTGGCATTAATTTACACTATGTCAATCAGATCGTCTCCGCGCAAACCGGAAGTGGGATCCAACACCATGCGACCTACCTGATAGTTTTCTTTATCAAGCTGTTTCTCGTCCTTTGTCTTCTCACGCTCTTTCTCTATACCGTATTCTTCAAGTCCGATGAGGGAGAAGAAGGCGATGAAGAATTCTACGAAGCAATCCCCTTCCAACGAGCCGCACTCTGGATCGGCTTTTTCATCATTCTCTGTGCTGCCGCGATGAAAAATCTCCACCAATAAACCACGACCCCTATTTGGTCCTTCTTAGCACCCCATCAAATTACCTCTATGCCTGTATCTCCTAGGATAAAGTGGTACCGGATAAGATACGCCTCTTTTCCATAGCGTCATCTTTTCTGCTCACTTACCAAACCACATCTACTCAATGAGTTACAACATAAACGTCCGATTTTTTTAACTGGATAAACTCTGGTACAGAGGTTGCTGCACTACGGTCGTTCTCTCGTTCGTTGTAAAAGGTACGAACCTGATGATCACAAGCGGAAAGATTCTTGGCGAAGCGAAATGCCGGTGGGTGCCCACTCAGAGAGTTAATGCCTCTCACGCAGGTGGTACTACCTCTGGATTGTGCCCATCCGGAGCCCTCCCACCGCCACACGCTTCCGCCATCGGGGCCGCGTCCTGCCCCTCAGCAGCGGCGCGGCCCTCAAGCTGATCCATCACGAATCAGTCCATTTGTCAGGGGGCCGCTTCATTCCAGAGAAACTTTAAGAGGGATACTACAATGTCGCTGACCGATCAGGCCGCTCCGAGTCATTCAATCAAGAAGGCGCGCCGCGAGGCTGCTAACATCTCTTCCAGACCGAACAAAGTCGGACGACAACAGCCTTGGACTGTCCGGCTGACCGTCAGCCTCCCTGGTGATCTCGTCGAGCGTCTCCGCGATGCAGTGTATTGGAGCCCTAGTTTGACGCTCGCATGGCTGATCGCTCAGTCCCTGAGGACTTCCTTGTCCGAGATGGAGTCCTTTCGTCAGTGTCCCTTCCCAAAACGAACGAAAGCGCTCCGCGCGGGGCGGCCTCGATTGCTCGGTCAGACAATGAATCTGCCCCCTCGTGCTAGGCCAACCGGCAATGGTATAGCTCGTCCGGCTGAGGGCATCACTCAGCCCGCCCTCATCTCACGACCGTTCATCAAGTGATGCCCAGAGCAGATAGTTCTTTCATTGACCAAAACAGGTCCGCACGGCCTCTTAGATTTCCTGCTCCAAGCCGCCGTGTCTACTTCTCTTATGAATTGCCAAACTGTTCATCCGACCGTGGTTAATGTTGACAACGACATCAACAATCTCACACCCTACCACTACTCATTGAGCATGACGGCTTTGTGTGATCAAAGTCTCTCTTTTCTGTGAGGTCCTGCCGTAGGCAGGCGCACCCGCAACTTCATGGCTTAATCCTCCGTCGAATCAATTGGACAAAACGAGAGCACGTCAAAAAGAAGTTGACAGATCGGACAGAAAGGCTTCTGAAAATAGGGATGGAGTCTCAGAGGAAAAACTAACCAGGATAGGCTAGGGGGTAGCAGAGGTCTTGCCCAGCGATTTCAATGCCGTCGAGACTTCTTTAAAAGAATGAGCGAGCTTGTCTAGTTGTGATCCCTTAGACATCACCTCACCTGCAATAGACTTGAGTTGAGTGTCATAGTTCCAGACTTCTGAAGCAATATCTGACACCTTCGCGAGCATCTCTTTGCACACAGTCAGCTCCTGCTTCAGTTGTTGAGCACTGGCTTGGGATATCTTCACCTCCTCCATGGAGGCTTGAACCTGTTGCGTTAATCGGCCGACATAGGCTTCTCGGTCCCGCATATCGGATTCCAAGTTGACCCGTGCTTCTTCGCTCTCGCGGCGGCGTTCTTCCAGATTGCGAATGGCTTGAATCCAGGGAGCGAGATCGCCGCCTGGCCTTGGCGAATCAGGCAACGCTTGCCCACGCTCCAACGCTTTGATGGCAGGGTGCAGCCATTCGACAAACGCCATGACCTCACCCAGTTTCAGGTCAGTCGTCGAAGTAGAGCTTGGCGCAGATGCAACAGTGCTATTCGGAGCAGACGGTGGGGCTGTGGAAGGCTTTGCCTTTTTCTGCTGGCCATTTCTCGGCTGTGCCCAGCGGTGGTACTCCAACAGAACCGCAATACAGTGACGACACATCGGCTCTTCCGGCAGCGCGCAACTGCATTTTGAGATCAGATGTCCCTCCTTGAGACGGATCGTTTGTTCGTAGAGGCCGGAATTCCCGATGACGGCGGATGAAATCTGGGCGTCATCGGCCTCGACGATCCGTACGCGATTTTCAGAGAGGTACTGATTGCCGATGTGAAAGGCATTACGATCAACTACTGCCTGAATCATCGGAGGATCCAGGAGGTTCAACCGCTCGGCGGAGCAGGGGATCTTGTTTCGCATGCGCTGTGTTCCCAATCGCAAACGACTTCAGCTAATAATTTCCCCTAGTCTGAAACAGACATACGAATCTGTCAAGGGCTCATCGGTTTTCAACTGGCGGTTGCATTACACCCGCCTTTCCCATCGGTGCCAAGCCGCGTATACCCGTTGTTTACGCACGACCGGTTCGCCTTTCTCAGCATCGGCGAGGCAGTCCTTTCTCACTCACCGGTGTCAGCCATAGATAATCCGCAATCTTCTCGCGGATCATGTCTCGGAATTCCTCAATGCGTCCCAGATCGAAAGACGTCATATAAACACTGACCTGACGGACCTGACCGGTCAGGCGTCGGGCCACTCGCTTTGGAACCGGAAGGTTGTACTGAATGTGCCCAGCTCCTGTATAGCTCACCAGCGGCCCAGCCATCATATCGATCCCCGAGCGAATCTGGTTGAGGCGAAGGGCCAACGTCTTGGCCATCCCTTCGTCTCGAACCATGGAGGCTTCGAACATTGTCTGATAGGAGGTATCGGCGCCTCCACCATGACAGGCCTGGAGTTGTTGAAGAATACGTGTCCGATAGGCCGGGTCATCGACAAGAGTTTCGTCCTTCATATCCCATTGCGCCATTATCGGATCAGACTTCGCCTGAGCCAAGCCGTTCTTGGCAACGTTCCTCACTAGCAGTTTCGGAGGATTCATGGCATACACAGACCAACCTTGTTCTTTTGCAAATTGAACCAGTGGTTCATAATCCTCGTACGGACCACCCCAGTTCTGTTGCCATTTGACGGTCTGAAGGAATTCCTGACGGCCCATGTCTGAACCGAAGAGATACTGATCCAGTGCCGGTTGGCCATCCCAGCCGAACATTTCCATTCCCAATGCCGGTGTGCGCCCTTCAGCCTTCAGTTTCCGCAATACCATAAGTGCTGCATCGATATGAAACCGATTGTGGTGTTCTTCGCCTAAGTAAATTACCTCTTGCTGGAGTAACAGCGCTGTCCATTGGTCAAGAGAGACTGGTTTCCCCGTCGCCGTATCAATGACCTGCCATTCCATAAACGGCGCCTGGGGAACGTTCTGTGAGGCGGCAGAAGACTTGAGGTTCCCTCCGCTCGTGCAAGCTACGGTGAACCACAATGCTCCAACAACCAACAGCCCTCTGTATGTGACAAGAATTGCTCGTCTAACGAATATCATCAGTGTCTGATGCATGACCTCTACCTAACACAGCTGTCTCGGGATCGGCAAGACGCCAACCTTGACGCTCATAGACCGGGTCGTTATGCTGCTACACATTCACCAACGACATCCTGACATCGACGAAACTACTATGACGCGCCCCGCACTAACCGACTTATGAATTCCCCTGCGCACGTTCTTGCAGACTTTCGTTCACAGGTTACCCAGCTCTTGCAGGAACGTGACAAAGAGTGGGAGGCCTCACGTAAACTTGTTGAATCCAAACAACTCACTGCCACACTGAAACGGTTGATCGAAGAAGCCCATCATGTCGATCTCCCCCTCATCATCCGAGATGCGATTACGTTGGCGTTGGGAAACTCAGAAGCCGTACGAATTCAGGACCTCCCCGGCCCCCGGTTGAAAGAGCTCACAGGGCTCCCCCCGACAAAAGCTGTTCGGGCCCTCTGTGTATGGTTCGGCGTCGTTGAGGGCCCGAAGTTCCAGTGGCCAGTCACCTCCCTTCGGAGCGAAGAGATTGAGACGTTCGCCCATTCCCATTCCAATCCCTTTGACCTTTTACATAGTGCAGATGTGGCCTCCCTGCTCGATCTGGGAACTGGCGATCTCTCGTTCGCCACGGAACTTGTGGAGCTATACGTAGCCCGTCTTCAACAGCGAGACCGCGAATTGATTCTCCATGGTCTCGATCGGCTTCAGCCAGGTTCAAAGCTGGGTGGCCCACTCCATCCGGAACGGGAGCGACTCAACGGCCTCCGATCTCGAACGGGGCTCTCGTTTCAATTCTTCGGAAACCAGGACATGTTCGATTTGAGCGATCTTGACCAGGCTGGTAAACTCGCTCCCCGCTATACGATCACGACCTGCTGGGCCCCCGCGACCCCAACGTTTGCCTATGAACCGACCCGATTATCGAATGAGATTATCACTCAAGAGCTCCATCGAACCAAAGGTGCGTTTCGACAGATCAACTTTTTCAGCGAACCGGCTTTGGAGGTTTGGCATGGAGACCGTGCACTCCTCTTTCCGGCATGGAAGTTCGAAATTCGAGGTCCCCTCGCCCTGCTTGACCTGTTGGCGCGCCGAGGCGCTCTCTGCGTCCTCGGAGCCGTCGATACCCAGGTTTTCTGGGAACTTCTGGCACAACTCCTCGACGACGCCCGCTATCGACCAGACAATCAGCCGTTCACGCCAGACTTAATCCAGATGACCTTCGGCGAGATTTTCGAGCGGCTGTCAAGTCTTGCGCTTGGAGAGACCCTAAGCCTGACAGACTGCGGCCCGTTACGCAGACAGATTCCGCGAGTCTTACCCCTCCTCTCGACACAGGATCCCTCCTATCGTTTCCGTTCCGTTCAGGTTCGCCGCGGAGCCGTCTTTCCAGGGATTCCCGCCAGCAGTACCGCAAGACGGTTTTCTGACATGGTGGAAGAAAGCCCTCCGTGGATGTTGATCCTTGTGCCAGAATAGGCCAAAATTGGAACTGCCGCGTCAGCGCAAACCCCTACCAGCCGCTCTCTTCAGGCTGGTTGATGCAAGAACTCATGTGAAAATTGACCATCCATAGACCCTTTGTTAGACTTCGATCGTGTCAAATCACCATGCATTCCTGAACGACCAGGACTAGTAATCCCAACATGAGTTCAGCTCACACCATCCGGGCAATCCAGGACAATATTGCACTGGTCATCAAGGGGAAAACCCACGTAATCGAGATGGCAGTGGTCTGCCTTCTGGCGCGTGGCCATCTTTTGATCGAAGATGTCCCCGGCGTCGGCAAGACCACGTTGGCGCACAGCCTAGCCCGATCGCTGGATTGTTCATTCAAGCGCATACAATTCACCAGCGATCTCTTGCCCTCCGACATCGTCGGGGTCTCCATGTTTAATCGGCAAAAACAAGGATTTGAGTTTATACCCGGTCCGATCTTCGCCAACGTCGTGCTGGCAGACGAGATCAATCGCACGACGCCGAAGACCCAGAGCAGTCTCTTGGAAGCGATGAGTGAAGCACAGATTTCCGTCGATAATCAGACGCATCTGCTTGAGCAACCCTTTATGGTCATTGCCACACAGAATCCTGCGGAATATCACGGGACATTTCCCCTTCCGGAATCCCAACTCGATCGATTTTTAATGCGCCTCTGCATTGGATATCCCGATCTCGAAGAGGAACGGAAAGTGCTCGCCCGTCCGCATTCGTTGCATCCCGCTGAGATGTTGGAAGCGGTACTGTCAGCCCACGAAGTCTTGGCATTGCAGACTCGGGTGGACCAGGTCCACATGGAGGAGAGTTTGATGGATTATCTGCTCGCAATCGTACAAGCAACTCGTCAGAGCGAGGTCTTATCCCTGGGGGTCAGCACACGCGGAGCGCTGGGGCTGAGCAAAGCGGCCAAGGCATTGGCGGTCGTCCGCGGACGCGACTATTGTCTTCCGGACGACATCAAGGAACTGGCACCGATCGTACTATCCCACCGCGTCATGCTGAACCGGACTCATGGCATGCGGACACAGAGCTTCGAACAGGCAGAGCGTATGGTGCTCGACATCGTCGAGACCGTGCCCGTTCCTGTCTAGCCAGTTAAGGATGGATGCCCCTGCTAACTGGAGGACCGAAGCGTGTGAAGCACCCATTCTTCCATCTCCTCTTCCATCTCCGCGCCTCCCCAGTTTTCTCCTATATTTGGGGCATGTCCCGGCGGCGGTCGATCCGTCTTACGTCTGAAGGGACCAGGTTTCTTCTCTTCACATTCGGGATTGGGCTCGCCGCCATCAACACCGGCAACAATCTGTTTTACTTACTCCTCGCGATGATGCTCAGCCTTATTGTGATCTCCGGATTGCTTTCGGAGCACTGTCTTCGGCGATTGGAATTTCGTCGACATGTACCCGATCTCATCATGGCCAACGAGCCAACCACTCTCACACTTTCGGTCACGAATCGAAACCGGTACTTACCCAGCTTCTCCCTGGGTCTCTCTGATGTCGTCGAAGGCCAGGATGTCGACCGGGGTCTTGCTATTCACCTCCTGCCCCCGCAGAGTTCTGTGCTCCTGACCTATCCGCTACTTGCCACAAAACGGGGCTGGATCCGGTTCGAAGGCATCCGGGTGCAGACGCTGTTTCCCTTTGGCCTATTCCTCAAGAAGGGGCTCTACTCCACGGAAGCGCATCTGCTGGTCAGTCCTGCTATCAAGCCGCTCACCTTGCGATTCGTGGATGAATTGGTCAGCGAAGGGCAAGGAGAGTCTCTCCCACGACGAGGAGACGGGAGCCAACTGTACAACCTTCGCCTATATCAACCAGGCGATGATTCGCGCGCTATCCATTGGATGACAACTGCCCGCACTTCTCAGCTAACTGTGCGGGAAACCGAATCGGAGGATCAACGACGTATCACAGTCGTCCTCTCAATCGTGGCGCCCGAGGAACGCGAACCCCTCTTTGAACAAAGCGTGACGTTCGTGGCATCACTTCTCTGGCAACTGACAGAGCGGGCCTACCCTGTGCGACTCATTGTAGGGGCAGAAGATTCAGGGCTCGGGTTAGGATCCGCTCATCTATTGGCGATGCTGCGTCTGTTAGCGTTGTGCGAAAGGCAACCACCGGAAACCGGCCATCACGACGAATCCTCCCTGTTCATCCCCGGTGGCGAGGGGAGCTACACGCTGGCTGTGGTACCTTGGTCGAACCAGGCTGCACCCACAAATACAATGCACGCCGATAGGGTCCTCCATGCCGCGCAACTCGAAGAATTAACACATGCCTTTTGATCAAGCCTTTGCCCTCAGCTCTGTCCTCCTCGCCGCCACAGCCTTTAGCGGGCTCGTGTTTGCGCAGAGCGTCCCACTCTGGCTCGCCCTTCCCACAGCAATCATCCTTATCATGTCGCTGCTTCACGCAGGAGGGGTCCTTTTCCTTCGCCGAGCGATGGCACAGATTACTGTCTCGCCGATCCTGTGGAATATCATGTTGATCAGCGCCTTTGTCATATTACTGATCGATCTCACAGTCATATCACGGGACCTTCTGCCGGCTGGTATCCACTTTTTGGTCGTGCTGTTGGATATCAAGTTACTCACCCTTCAGCAGCGGCGTGACTATCGGCATCTCTATGCGATTAGTCTCATGGCAATCCTGGCTTCTGCGGCGCTGACGACTGATGCATGGTATATCCCAATTTTTTTGCTGTATCTGCTCGCGGCTGTCTGGACACTCTTGCTGTATCACTTAACCCAAGAAACGAGTGGAGTCCCTTCCGCTGGCACACATCCAAACACGGCAGCATGCCACACGACATTTCCGAGCCGTATCACTCACCGATTCTTTTGGTTGACGAACGGAACCGCTGTCGTGACGGTTGCCCTGACACTCGGCATCTTCTTTCTCATTCCCCGTATCGGTGCGGGCGTATTGCAAAAGACGAGCGGAGAAGCACTGCGGACGACGGGGTTTTCCGATCAAGTTGACCTGGGGACGATCGGGTCTGTCAAACAAGATCCTCAGATCGTCATGCGAGTTGAACTACCGGACCAACCTGCTATTGAAAAAGATCGCTTCTACCTGAGAGGCCTCGCTTATGATCAATACAATGGTAGATCATGGAGCCACAGTGGAACCCGCCGACGCTCTTTGATGCTCGTCGCTGATGGAACATTCCTCGCTCGCCCAGCCGGCAGCCGTCCTCCAAATAGTCTGTCGGGAGTGATTCGCCAAGATATTCTGCTGGAAATGCTAGATACCTCAGTCTTGTTTGCAGCCCCATTCGCTGAACTCGTGAGCGGCGAGTTTCTCACCTTACAGACCGATGCCATGGGCGGGCTCCACTTGCCATTTTCTCCATCTTCTCGTATCCGATACTCTGTCACCTCTCACGTTCCGCAGCTCGTCGCGAACGAGCGAACCGCGCTGAACCCGGCTTACCCAGAATCAATCCGTTCCCACTATCTTCAGGTTCCCTTGGAGTCGCAAAAGGTTGCGGACTTGGCGCATCACGTCACCCAGCAGGCAGCGACCCCCTTCGAACAGACGCTGGCGATCCAGCAACATCTCTTGGAGAATTACCGTTACAGCCTTGAAGCCGACACGGCCACGCTCAGTCATCCCCTCGAGGAATTTCTTTTCACGCGTAAAACCGGGTACTGTGAACATTACGCGACCGCCATGGTGGTGATGTTGCGAACTGTAGGCATTCCTGCTCGACTCGTGACTGGGTTCCTGGCCACTGAATGGAATGAATACGGGGGCTATTTCACCGTACGCCAGCGAGATGCCCATGCCTGGGTCGAAGTCTATTTTCCTCACTCTGGCTGGATTACTATGGATCCCACTCCAACCGTCAGCGCATCGGCGGCCACCTCTCGATGGGAGGCCTTCGGCCGACTCGTGGGGTCTGTTCGGTTACAGTGGGATCGCCTATTCGTGCACTATAGTGCGAAGGATCAACTGGCGGTCGTCCGTGGAGTACGAGAAGGCAGTGATGCGTTGCGTGAAAGAGTGAGTCAGTGGGCTTCGTCGATGAGTGCCCCGATTAGTCATGCTCTCAGCCGCCTGACGCACATGGCTCGGGCGTTCCATCCCGGGATGCTGGGACTTACCACGGGAGTGATCGTAGTCGGTTTGGCCTTACTCATCCTCGTGCTACGGGATAGAATCGGGCTCTGGGCCGCCAAGCATGTTCCCATAACGCACCCGCAGCTTGCGATAGTCCAGCTTTATACCCGCATGCTCCGCATGCTGGAGAGACACGGCATGAAAAAGTCTCCAGCCAGTACAGCCAGTGAATTTTCCAAGCTGGTTGAGCGGGACTGGAAGGCAGCCGGTCCCATGGTCGCTGATATGACGGCCCTCTACTATCAGGGACGATTTGGTCGAACCCCGCTCACCCCGAGTGAACTCTCTCGTGCGGTTGAACAGTTGGGGCGGCTACAATCTCTCACACATCCATCTCGCTGATCACTAGTCTCGGTCATATCTCAGTCCTATCCGGACAAGATCAAGACCGTCACCACTCCAGATTGACCCTAAGCTCCACCCTGATAACTGATCAGCCACGGAGTAATAAATATGCAGAGAATGGACAATCAATCATGTCCGTGGTCTGAACGATTATCATGGACCAGGGGGAACGGAAGGCAGCGTAAGAAGAATGATCAGAAGAAAGCAGATTATTGGAGCGGGAAACGGGATTTGAACCCGCGACCCTCGCCTTGGCAAGGCGATGCTCTACCACTGAGCTATTCCCGCTCAATCACCAGTCGGTCAGAGGGGTGGAATTCTACTGATGCGGGAATGAAGCTGTCAAGCGATCCAGCAAGCCTCAAACAATACCGTGTGAAGCTCAACCGTTCGTACAAGAATGATATTGATCAAGATTTTCTTAAGGAGTTGATACGCTATATCTGGGCTGCAATGTTCGCGAACTGAAATGTGATCGAGCGAGCGCAAATTCTCTCCAGTAAACCTCTGTGGCGGAACGACGGGTAGGTAGTATATCTCGGGGGTGGTCGATCTCCTTCTCCAGCGACTTTTACAGTTCAGACTCAGAGAAATCGAGCGTTGCCATCGTTACGAGGTTTAATAAGTGCTACCAAAATGTAACGCCCAAGTATGTCGATTAAGTTATTGATTTATTGATAATTTATATCATTAAAGCCGACGAACATGCGTGAGTGATACAGCCTATAC
>DATEPD010000106.1:0-2928 GCA_035273365.1 Nitrospiraceae bacterium
TAGCTTGTCCTCTCATACTCCCTCCAAGCTCGTTCGGTTTCTCTTCAGGGATGGGAGCTGATTGATCTTCTACTGCGCGCAACTTTCTCACCCGCCCACCCACTGGCACGCCGAAACGTGCCATTAGCCCGAGCGAGGGCCTTCCGATCCTCTTCACTTGTCGTTGAGGGAGTGGCCGAGGCTGCCCTTTACTGCGCGCATCGAACGAGCACAGTTTCACCGTGCGCGTTCTGCGAGCAAGAAGGGCACCTGGCCGCTCCCTTCCCATCCTTCTCAGGCCGCGCGTTGCGCGAGCAAAGAAGATCATCAGACTCCATCCCCCCTCTGTTCCGCACTTCTCCCCCTACTCCCCTTCAAGGGTAGGCTGGGTCTGTCCTCTATTGCGCGCGTTGAACGAGCACATTCTTATCGTGCGCGTTGCGCGAGCACAGGAGATCATCAGGCTACCCTCCCCTCCTCCCACTTGCAGTTCTCCCCCCTCTACCCGTACACTGAACCGTCGCGATCCAGCCTGGCCTGAACAGTCCTGCCCGATCGTCTATCAGCTGATCAATATTGTAGTCATTCGTTCGGTCGAGCTATGCCACCTACAATTCTCCTGAGCTGTGAGTCCATCAGCAAAAGCTACGGGGTGAAACCGTTGTTTGCTGAATTGTCGATCGGGTTGGCCGAGGGCGACCATGTCGGATTGGTCGGACCGAACGGCTCCGGAAAATCGACTTTGCTGAAGATCATGGCAGGGCTCGAAGAACCGGATGAAGGCACCAGGTCGATGCGCCGGCAACTTCGAATCGGCTATGTTCCGCAAGAGCCGGTACTTGACGGAGCGCATACGATCGAAGAATCGCTCTCACAGATTCTTATCGACCAAGGTTTGGACCCCCATGACCATAGCGGTCGCATCTCCGAAGCGCTCAGTCTGGGCGAATTTCCGGCAACCGACCAATCGACGTCCACGCTCTCCGGAGGGTGGAAGAAACGTTTGGCTATCGTCCGGTCGTTGATGCTGGAACCGGATGTCCTGTTGATGGACGAACCAACCAACCATCTAGATGTCGAAGGCATTTTATGGCTAGAGCGGTTGTTACGGGCCGAAGCCCGCGCCTTTCTTGTCGTCAGCCACGATCGGCGTTTTCTGCAATCCGTGACATCGCGGATGATTGAGCTCAATCGCAGTTATCCTACCGGGGTGTTCGAAGCCAAAGGCAACTACAGCGATTTCCTGGAACAGCGGGATGCCGCACTCCACGCGCAGGCGAATTACGAAGCGTCGTTGGCGAATCGTGTCCGACGAGAAGTGGAGTGGCTCCGGCGCGGCCCCAAAGCCCGCACGACGAAGGCCAAATCGAGGATCGACTCAGCCGGCCGTTTAATCGAAGAGCTGAACAGCGCCGATGCCCGGAAGGATCAAGGCCCGGCCGGTATCAATTTCACCGCATCGGGACGCAGATCGAAACTGTTGGTCGAGGCCACGCACCTCTGTAAATCGCTCGGCGGACAACAGATCATTAAAGATCTCGATCTGCTGCTCGGACCGGGGCAGCGGCTTGGATTGCTGGGTCCGAATGGGAGCGGAAAGAGCACATTGCTCAAACTGGTGGCGGGCACACTCCCGCCGGATTCAGGCACCATCACCCGCGCGGACAAATTGCGCGTGGTTACTTTCGAACAGCACCGCGAATCACTGGACCAATCCTCTTCACTCCGCCGAGCCCTCGCCCCGCACGGCGACGCGGTCGTCTATCAGGACCGTTCGGTACATCTCGTCTCCTGGGCGAAACGATTTCTCTTCCGGCCTGAGCAGTTGGATCTCCCAGTCTCCCGCCTCTCCGGGGGCGAACAGGCTCGCCTTCTCATCGCACGGTTGATGCTCCAACCGGCCGACATCTTGATCCTCGACGAACCGACAAACGACTTGGATATTCCGACACTCGACGTGTTAGAGGACAGTCTGATGGAGTTCCCCGGAGCCTTGATGCTGGTGACACACGACCGATGGCTCTTGGACCGAGTCTCCACCATGTTGCTCGCGCTGGACGGCACAGGACAGACCGAATGGTTCGCCGACTATGCGCAATGGGAGTTCGCACAAGCACGCAAGACGGCAGAACAGACTCGTGCATCGGCGTCACGCACCTCCAAAGTGCCTCGCGCCGAGACGGAATCAACTCCGAAGACAAAACGGATAGGTCTGTCGTATCGGGAGCAAAAGGAGTGGGCGAAGATGGAACAGCGAATCCTCCAGGCCGAGGAAACCATCGCCGCCTGTCAAGCCGCAGTGGAAGATCCCGCCGTCGCCTCCAACGCAGTGGAACTACAGACACGCTCCGAGGCGCTGGATGCAGCCCGCACAGCCGCGGAGCGGCTCTATGCCCGCTGGACCGAACTCGAGGGAAAACAGTCGGAGTCAGCCGGCCAGCCCCAATCTTAACGGGCTCGACGAGCGAAGTAGGCTGAGGTTGAGGTCAAGGTTGGTCGAAGATCTGGATTTCTTTATCTCAACCTCAGCCTAGACCTTAACCTTCCGATCCAGACTGGCAAACTGTTTCGGCACCCTGCCGAGCGATGATTCTGATCCCTTGCAGGCCACGGGAAAATCTGTACAATGCCCCGATGCGTTCATCGACTGTGCGCTCTTCGTTATTGATCCTCGCCTTTGCCTTGCTCACATCCGGTTGTGAGACAACCAACCGCGTCCTCACATCGGCTGAACGTGTCGTAAAGGGACGGACCGGCCAGACCATCATCGATCTCGCCGAGGGAAAAGATCCGTCACAGATCGCCAAGCGTCGGCTCAATGAATATGCCCGCGATCCCGAGTCATTGCTCAGAGACCTCCGAGCCGCCCAACGAGATTTCAAAGCCCTCTACGAAGCCCTAGGCGGCAAGGTCGGCGAACAGTGGGGCAAGAAAGAAGTCAAGCTGCCC
>DATEPD010000107.1:0-2192 GCA_035273365.1 Nitrospiraceae bacterium
AAAGACGGCGGTAATTTTCGGTACAACAAAGGTCAGGAGGACAATGAGTATCACCACGCTAAAAATCAACATGAAGGCGGGATAGAGAGTGGCATTCGTCACCTTATGCTTGAGCGCCAACTGCTTTTCCAGAAATTCTGCGAGACGGAATAGGATCTGATCGAGCGCCCCGCTGGCTTCACCGGCCCGTACCATGTGCACGTAGATCTGGGAAAACTCGCGCGGATACCCCCCCAGCACCGCACTATAGGCTGCGCCTCCCCGGATGGCTTCGCGTATATCGGCCATCAGACTCTTTACGGATTTTTTCTCAGCTTGATCCACCATGACCCCAAGCGCGTCAACCAGCGGGAGACCGGCAACCAGCAATGTCGCTAACTGTCGTGTCATCATCGCCACATCGTTTGTGCTGAGGGCAGGGGAGCGGCCGATCCCACTGGAGGGTCTGTCTGAAATACCCGTTGTCGAACCGGTCGGGGCGGCGCCCTGTTCCACCATATCAGTGGGAAACACGCCGACCTTCCGCAATTTCACGCGCGCAACCTTTGGACTCTCGGCATCGATGATACCGGTTGCGGCACCCCCGTCGTTTCGATAACCCTTATAATGGTAAACGGGCATCCTCTAGATCTCGACTTCCTGTTGGGTAATCCGCATCAATTCTTCGGTCGTGGTTATCCCATGAAAGACTTTCTCTGCCCCTTCATCTTTTAAGGTCACCATCCCCTTCGCCATCGCGGCTTGCCGAATTGACGCCGAGTCTGCCTTGTTGCCGATGAGGCGACGGATCTCGTCATCCAGCACGAGCAGTTCAAAAATGCCTGTTCGGCCTCGATAGCCGGTTTGGGAACAGGACGGGCATCCGACTCCCCGATAGAATGTGGGGCGTACTCTCGGTGGTACGATACCGAGCCGAATCAGTTCTTCATCGGCTGGGGGATAGGACTGCTTGCACTCCGAACAGACCTGCCTCAGCAACCGTTGCGCGAGGACAGCGACCACGGAGGAGGCGACGAGAAACGGCTCGATGCCCATATCGATTAATCGTGTGGCCGCGCTCGCAGCATCGTTGGTATGGAGCGTGGAGAAGACCAAATGCCCTGTGAGTGAGGCATGAATGGCAATTTCGGCGGTTTCGCGATCGCGGATTTCACCGATCATGATGACATCGGGATCTTGCCTGAGAATTGACCGTAACCCCGCGGCAAACGTCAGGTTGATCTTGGGGTTCACTTGCATCTGACCCACGCCGAGCAGCTGATATTCGACCGGATCTTCGACGGTAATGATGTTCTTATCAGGCGCATTGATCTGAGTTAACGCGGCATAGAGTGTCGTCGTCTTCCCGCTTCCGGTCGGCCCGGTCACGAGAATGATGCCATGTGACAACTGGATCAGTTGCTGAATGATCCCCAACCGGTCCTGCGAAAATCCCATTTCCGACAGATTCAAGAGGCGGTTCTCTTTCTCTAACAGACGCAGGACGACCCGTTCGCCATGTGATGTCGGCAACACAGAGACACGCAGATCGACATCCTTCCCCGCCGTTCGAATTCGAAAGCGGCCATCCTGCGGCAATCGTTTCTCCGCGATGTTCAGACCGGCCATAATTTTCAAGCGCGCGATAATACTAGCCTGCAGATGTTTCGGGGGTGTTAAGACGGGATAGAGGACCCCGTCGATGCGATACCGAACGACCAGCCCCCGTTCGAACGATTCGAAATGAATATCGCTCGCTCGCTGCCTGACCGCTTGGAAGAGCACGGAATTGACTAATCGAATAATAGGCGCTTCGTCTGTGGCATCGAGAAGGTCCTGTGGTTCATCCAGTTCGTGTGCAATTTGGTCCAGGCTCTCACTTGCCGCGATATCCTCCATGACTTGCTCGGCCCCTGCTGGACTTGCGGCTTCGTCATAGACACGATTCAGACAGGCAAGAAGTGACAGGCTGCTTGTGAGTATCGGTTTGATCGGAAGCCCAAGCAAAAGTCGAAGGTCGTCCAATGCAGCGGTTTCCATGGGATCAGTCGTCGCCACAAGTACAGATCCATCCTCTGTCTTAAGAGGGAGCACATGATAGCGCCGAGCGAAGTGGATCGGAACTTTCTTCACCCATTCATGGTCGACCTGGTTTACATCAAGATCCGGGAGCCAAGGCAGTTCAAATTGAATCGCAAGTGCCTGGAGAAGTT
>DATEPD010000108.1:0-8691 GCA_035273365.1 Nitrospiraceae bacterium
GTCCGTCCGAGTTGATCGCTAACCTATCCACGGATTCAGCATGGTACAATGCCAAGTATGATTTGTCCTCTCTGTGACCAACCCAGCACCTGGGAAGGTAACCCCTGGCGCCCCTTCTGCTCCGAACGATGTCAAGTGACCGACCTCGGTGCCTGGGCAGAAGAACGGTATCGTGTCCCGGGCCCCTCACTCATGATAGACACTTCGCTTCCCGACTCCTTGGAGGAAGACGAAGAATAGAGACACAGAAAAACAGGTAGACAACAGGCCCGTGACAGATCGCCCACCTTTCCACAGATCACAATCGACGATCCCCACCCAACGGTTTACCGAGTCCTCATGGACGATGTGCGGGTCCGAATCCTGAGATGGATCTGCCGTCGCTGAGGATAGATA
Source organism: Nitrospiraceae bacterium (assembly GCA_035273365.1). GTDB lineage: Bacteria > Nitrospirota > Nitrospiria > Nitrospirales > Nitrospiraceae > Palsa-1315. The sequence goes on from DATEPD010000108.1 coordinate 397, forward strand.
GCAGGATAGGGATCAAAGGAAAGTGGCTGGGGGACTAGGAATCGAACCTAGGTAGCCGGCTCCAAAGGCCGGCGTCCTACCGCTAGACGATCCCCCAGCGCGGTGCAAAACCGAGATGAAGATCCGAAAAATGACGGCGTGGGAAAAGTTTGTTGGCTGGGGGACTAGGAATCGAACCTAGGTAGTCAGATCCAGAGACTGACGTCCTACCGCTAGACGATCCCCCAACCAACGTCCACAGTAATATACCGTTCTCAGTCTCGTCAAGATCGGTGCAACTCAGAGAGAAGAACTACCTTCTGCGTGGGAAGCTCGATCGATCCCTTGGCGTAGCCGAAACAACGTCCGGTCCCTTCCCAACACCTCCATGACTTCAAAAAGACCAGGGCTGGCCGTGCGACCGGTCAAGGCAACACGAACCGGCTGGGCCAGCTGGCCAATCTTCATTCCCTCTTCCTCAACCAGCTGCTTGAAGGCGTCTTCCCATTGCTGTTTTGAGAAGGCAGTAAAGTCCTCGAAGCGAGCGAGCAATTTTCCAAGAACCGGTGCAATGGCCGGTGTCAAAAACTTCTTCGCCGCCTCCTCGTCACATGTCACGGCCTGCCCAAAGTACGGCCTCACCCAATCGATCATCTCTACGAGCGTCTTCGCGCGTTCCTTCACAAGGACAACGAGTTGCGTGAGCCAACCTCGCGAGACAGCCTGGATTTCGTTTTTTAATCCCGCGGCTTCCAAGAAAGGCACAAGCGCCTGTGCAACCTGGGCAGGTGGGCTGGTTTTGATGTATTCGGCATTCAACCAAAGGAGTTTCGCGGGATTGAACACGGCTGCCGATGTCTGAACATTCCTCCAAGAGAATTTTTCGATCAACTCCTGTCGGGTGAAGAGTTCCTGGTCTCCATGTGACCACCCAAGCCGAACAAGATAGTTCACCATGGTATCCGGAAGATAGCCCATGTCTTTGTAGGCCATGATCGAGGTGGCCCCGTGCCGCTTCGAAAGGCGGGTTTTGTCCGAGCCCAGAATCATTGGTAAGTGTCCAAACAGAGGAACTGAAAACCCAAGGGCTTGGAAAATCGGAACCTGTCTCGGTGTGTTGGTCAGGTGATCGTCTCCCCGCACCACGTGGGTAATGTTCATCATCGCATCATCTACCACCACTGAAAAATTGTACGTCGGATAGCCGTTTGACCGGAGAATGATCAGATCGTCCTGCACACTATTGTCGAATACGATCTTGCCCTTGATGAGGTCGTCGACTACAGTCTCACCCTCTTGTGGAGCCTTAAAACGCAAGGCCGAGTCGCCGGTCTGATTCGTTAAGCCACGATTCCGACAGCGGCCGTCGTATTTTGGCGACAGCCCCTTGGCTTCTGCCTCCTTTCGCCGCGCGTCGAGGTCTTCAGCTTTGCAGGAACACCAATAGGCCTGCCCCTTCTCAAGAAGCTGCATGGCATGGCCCCGATAGAGGTCCATGCGTTCAGTCTGGCGGAAGGGGCCCTCGTCCCAATCGAGCCCAACCCACTTCATTCCCTCAACAATGGCTTGGATGGATTCCTCGGTCGAACGGCCCTGGTCCGTGTCTTCGATCCGGAGGACAAACACGCCCTTCTGCTGGCGCGCAAATAGCCAATTGAACAGCGCTGTGCGAACACCACCGATGTGGAGAACTCCTGTAGGGCTAGGAGCAAATCTGACCCTGACTTGACTCATAAGGAACGACCCTGTGTCATCATAAGGAAAGGTCGGTATCTATAGCACGGGCTTAAAAGTGTTGTACAGAATCGGCTGTAGAGCACCCTTTCATCTGGAGCAACCTTCTGGTATGAGAGCAAGAGGAGATCGTGATGGCGGAGCCCACACAACTGGCAAAGGTTCTCTCAATCACGGATCTTACACCCAACGTTCGTCAATTGGTTGTCCTTCCGAAGACTCATAGAGTCGTATTCCAACCAGGTCAGTGGGTCTCCTTACAGTTACCAGTGGGCGCTAAACCACCTCTTAATCGTGCTTACTCAATGGCAGAACCTCCCTCTCCTGATGGACTGCTCACGCTGGTTTTCGATCGTGTCAAGGACGGAATCGGTTCTAATTATCTCTACGGACTCAAACCAGGCGATGAATTGCTGCTGTCAGGCCCCTACGGAAATTTCCTACTTCCCCTCTCACTCGATCAAGACCTGCTCTTTATTAGTCGCTATACCGGCTTGGTTCCGATTCGTTGTATGTTGAAAGGGCTGGCGGCATCAGGCGCCCTGCCACAATCCATCCTGATTGCAGTGGGTCCTAGTGAGGACGAATGGCTCTACCATGATGAGCTACTCGCCTTAGCTGTGCGACACGCATCGTTTCGATATTTGCCAGTGGCGGTAAATGGAATGGACCAGGAGGTGGTGGAGGCAACTGTGAAACTATTGAGACCGCTTACCACCGGCAGACCAAGGGTGACGCCACTGCTCAGCGGGGTCAAAGGATTCGTGCGACCGTTACGGGCTTATCTAATGGAAACTGGATACGGTCGAAAAGTAGTCAAAACCGAAACGTATAATTAATGTCCTTCCCTGACCAAGTTCTTATTGACCGCCGGAATTTCAACAACAATGTCTTTGGTCCCATTTGGCACGCATTGACAGCCGAGCCGTGACTGCAACGTGGTCATCGGTGCTTCTTCAAGCTGATCGAACTCATCATCCGTGCCTTCGTTACAGCTCTCAAGTCCCTGTTTTACGATGACGTGACAGGTCGAACAGGCACAGACCCCCCCACACACATGCTCCAAGGCAATCCCATTGCCCATCGCCACATCGAGGAGACTCCCCGGAAGCCCCGTTGGGCCGTAGGGGATCTTGGCTGGATCGACCTCAACCTTCGTCACTCCGCCGTCAGGGGCCACAAACGTGACCGTATATACTCGCTGAGGAAGCTCGCATTCAGCTTTTTCAATATAGGGATTGGTCCCGCCCATATGCCAGTTCCTTTCTCTGTCTGATCCAACCTATCTCACACTGTTGACAGGTTGGAAGCCTGCATGCTATGTTTAGTCCGACTAGATTGATCGGAGATCATTATAGTCTCCGACCAGAGAGATCGGCAATAGTAATGTTGAAGATTTCGAAAAAGGCAGATTATGCCCTCATGGCCCTTCAGCACATCGCTGCTGTCCAGTTCGGCGATGTGACGCCTGGGCGCGTAGTAAATACGAAGGAGATCGCGGAGGAATATAACATCCCCCTTGAGTTACTGGCCAAAGTGCTTCAGACCCTTGCCAAGAACGCTTTGATCGAGAGTCATAATGGCCCCAAAGGGGGCTACGTACTGGCCCGACGCGCGCACCAGATTACGATCGCCCAAATTCTCGAAAGCATCGAGGGCCCCTTGGGTATCACCGATTGTTCACACGAAAAGGACGGAGAGCTCTGCATGCAGCGGGGAAATTGTCATATCCGCACACCGCTCTTGAAAGTCCAGGACAGTATCGCCCAATTGCTCAATAACATGACCCTGCAAGATATGATGGGTGGTACACCCCTCATTACGATCCAGTCTCCCACGGCACAAGGAGTTGAACGATGAAACTGCCGATTTTCTTGGACAATCATTCCACGACACCGATGGACCCACGCGTATTAGAAACTATGCTTCCCTACTTCGTCGAGAAATTCGGGAACGCGGCCAGCCGCAACCACGCCTTCGGATGGGCAGCGGAAGAAGCTGTCGAAAACGCCCGGAAGCAGATCGCGAAACTGATCAAGGCTGATCCGAAAGAGATCGTCTTCACGAGTGGTGCCACCGAATCGGATAATCTTGCGATCAAGGGCGTTCTTGAAATGTACAAAGAGAAGGGGGACCACATAATTACGTCGTCCACCGAGCATCGGGCGGTCCTCGATACCGTCAAGTCATTAGAAGGTAAGGGCAAAGCATCAGCCACCTATCTCCCTGTCGATAAATTTGGGATGGTCAGTCCCGAGGATGTGCGGAACGCCATTACAGAGAAGACGATCCTCATCTCCATCATGTTGGCAAACAACGAAATCGGCACGATCAACCCTGTTAAGGAGATCGGCAAGATTGCGAAGGAAAAAGGCATCCTCTTTCACTGCGATGCGACGCAGGGCGTTGGCAAGATCCCTGTCGATGTGCAGGATATGGGCATTGATCTGATGTCGTTCTCGGCCCACAAGATGTACGGACCCAAGGGGGTCGGAGCCCTCTATGTGAGAAAGAAGAATCCTCGGGTTCGCATCGCGGCGCAAATGGACGGAGGTGGGCATGAGCGCGGCATGCGCTCCGGGACACTTCCGGTGCCCTTGATCGTAGGATTCGGCAAGGCTTGTGAACTCTGCGAACAGGAGATGGCCAAGGAAACCATGCGGTTGAGTGTGATGCGCGATCGGCTGGAGGCCAGTATTATGACTGCCCTCGAAGAGAGTTATCTGAACGGCCATCCGACCAATCGTCTCCCCGGCAACCTCAACATCTCCTTTGCCTACGTGGAAGGCGAGTCGTTACTAATGGGTATGAAGGAAATCGCCCTCTCGTCCGGCTCGGCCTGTACCTCGGCCACATTGGAACCCTCCTACGTGCTCCGCGCGCTGGGGGTCGGGACGGAGTTAGCACATTCCTCAATCCGCTTCGGTCTGGGCCGTTTTAACACGGACGATGAGATCGACTATACGATCAAGAAGGTGATTGAGGTCGTCACCAAGTTGCGCGAAATGTCCCCGCTGTACGAGATGGCAAAAGAAGGCATTGATTTGAAATCAGTCCAATGGGCTGCCCACTGACCAATCAAGATAGTCAAGAGGAGGATGAACCATGGCCTATAGTGACAAAGTCGTCGATCATTTTAATAATCCCCGTAACATGGGGAGCTTCAAGAAGGACGAGGATGGGGTCGGGACCGGCATGGTCGGAGCCCCGGAGTGCGGCGACGTCATGAAGCTCCAGATCAAGGTGCAGAACGATACGATCGTGGACGCGAAGTTCAAAACATTCGGCTGTGGATCCGCGATCGCCAGCTCGAGCCTCGCCACCGAATGGTTGAAGGGCAAGACGATCGGAGAAGCCCAGAAGATCAAGAATACCGACATCGTGCAGGAACTGAACCTGCCGCCCGTGAAGATCCATTGCTCCGTGCTCGCCGAGGATGCGATCAAGGCCGCCCTCGCAGATTACCAGAAGAAGGTTGACGGAGCACTGACCGACACAAAGTAACGTGAACAAAGGGAGCGCCCCATGGACACAACGAACACAGAAACCCAAGCTCCGGTGATTACCCTCAGCGACGCGGCGCTGAAGGAAGTGAAGCGCCTCATCAATGTGCAGGGTCTGACTGAAGGCGGGCTCCGACTCGGCGTCAAAGGCGGCGGCTGCTCAGGCCTCAGCTATACGATCAACTTCGACGAAAAGATCGGACAGCACGACCAAGTCCATGACGTTGACGGTGTGAAAGTCATTGTTGACGCCAAGAGCGCCATTTATCTTCAAGGCACGCAATTGGACTTCCAAAAAGACCTCATGGGCGGGAACTTTAAATTCGTGAATCCAAACGCCGACAAGACCTGTGGCTGCGGAGAATCCTTCTCAGCCTAATAGCATCAGCAGAGCATTACAACCATCCACGGGCATGGCAAGCTGCCATGCCCGTCTTGTCTGAATAGGGAGCAGGATTGGACCATCAGCACACCTACAGATCAAGCCCTCGTGAACTGCAGATGGCTCGCAGCATGTGCTGGCACTGCCAGTCAGAAGTATCCGGTGAATACTTCTGTGACCGATGCGTCAAGGTCCAGCCGGTTTCAAAAGAACTCGACTACTTCACCTGCCTGGGCCTCCCCCGCCGACTCACGATCGATCAGCACCAGCTGGAAACCAAATTCTATGAACTGAGCCGGGCATTCCATCCTGATTTCTATCAAAACAAGAGCCCGGCCGAACAGACCATCAGCCTTGACAACTCTGCTATGTTGAACACCGCGTACCGGACACTCCGCGATCCGATCGAGCGGGCAGAGTATCTCCTCGGTCTGGAGGCCGGGGCGGTGAAAGAGATTCGGAATTCGCCTCCTGCCGATCTCTTTGAAGAAATTCTTGAATTACAAGATACCTTGAATGAGTACCGAGCCACCGACCGCACGTCAGACGCCGAGTCGACGCTCCGCGCGAAAATTCAATCGGAACGAAAGACACTCGAACAACGGCAACGGGACATGGAAACCACCCTACAGCAGCTCTTTATTCAGTGGGACAGGCTCCAAGATCGCGGGGTAGCGACAGACCAGACGCGGGCCGAGCGCGACCGGCTTCTAAAACAGATGCGTGAAAATCTCTCCAATCGTACCTATGTCAAAAACATCGTGAACGACCTCGTCTCAACTGTCGGATAGCCACCACCATGGCACGTATCGTCGGTATCGACCTTGGCACTACGAATTCGCTCGTGGCCTATATGGCCGATGGACATCCGCGTGTCATCCCAGGTCGGAACGAGCGTATGATGGTTCCCTCGGTTGTGGCAATGACCGACAATGGCCTGATCGTCGGCGATTCGGCGAAAGAACATCTGACGCGTAACCCAGAACGGACTGTCTATTCTGTAAAGCGATTCATGGGAAAGGGGCTTGATGACGTACAAGATGAGCTCGCCTACTTTCCCTACCATTTGACGGAACAAGGCGGGGTCATCCGGATCAAGCTCGGTGAGAAAACCTATTCGCCCCCGCAGATCTCGGCCATGATCTTAAAGGAACTGAAGCAACGGGCCGAAGCGCATCTTAGTGAGAGCATTACCAAGGCTGTCATCACCGTCCCTGCCTATTTTAACGATAGCCAGCGGCAAGCGACGAAGGATGCCGGCATGATAGCAGGGCTCGATGTCTTACGGATCATCAATGAGCCGACCGCCGCCTCTCTGGCCTATGGACTCCAGCAGAAGACTCAGGGCACGATTGCCGTCTATGACCTTGGCGGCGGAACCTTCGACATTTCCATCTTAAAACTCAAGGACGGCATCTTTGAAGTCTTAGCGACCAACGGCGACACGCATCTCGGAGGCGATGACTTCGATCGACAGATCGCAGATCTCTTCGTCAAAGAGATCCGCGAACAGCATAGCTTTGAGTTGACCGCCTATCCTGATCATATGCAAGCGGTCAGGCTGGAAGCCGAACGCACAAAGATCAGACTCTCCGATGAACTGAGGACCACAGCCACCCTAGACCTGCCGGAGAACAAAGGCCGGTATTCGAGAGATCTCACGCGCGATCAACTCGAATCTCTCACCATGAAGTTGGTGGAACGCACGCTCGGGCCCTGCCGTCTCGCTTTGAAAGACGCCGGCCTTAACCCGAAGGACATTGATGAAGTGGTCCTCGTCGGCGGCTTGACTCGTATGCCACTGGTCCGACGACACGTCCAGGAACTCTTTGGAAAACACCCCCATTGCGAGTTGAACCCTGACGAAGTCGTCGCGCTCGGCGCAGCCGTTCAGGCCGACATTCTCAGTGGGGGAACGACTGATTTGTTGCTGCTGGACGTGACCCCCCTCTCCCTTGGCATCGAAACCATGGGCGGCGTGATGAGCAGCTTGATTCGACGCAACACGACTATCCCTGCCAGTGCCAAGGAAATGTTCACAACGTATGTCGATGGCCAAACCGGTGTAGACATTCATATCCTCCAAGGCGAACGCGAACTGGTGAAGGACAACCGCAGTCTAGCTCGCTTTCGGTTAAAAGTACCTCCGCTGCCGGCCGGCGTCCCGCGCATCGAAGTCACGTTCTTAATCGATGCGAATGGGATCCTGAACGTCTCGGCGCGGGATGTTCGGACCGGCGACACCCAATCGCTCGCCGTAAAACCGTCGTACGGCTTGAGCGACGACGAGGTCGAACGGATGATCGGTGAGTCATACAAGTTTGCGGCCGGCGACTTGAAAGCACGTCAGCTCATTGAAGCCAGAACCGAGGCTGACGCCATCCTGATGGCCACAGACAAGGCCCTCAAGCAAGGCTCTCACCTAGTGGGCAAGGAAGAACTATCTGCAATCAGGACCGCGATCGCTGAGGTCGCGGCGGCCAGTTCAGGGGACGATCACAAGGCGATCAGAGCTAAGATAACAGGTCTTGAAACGGCCACCCATCATCTCGCAGAAGTCTTGATGGACACCTCGTTGAAAGAGGCGTTGGAAAATAAAAAACTCTCCGAGATCACTTGACGCGTACCTCCCAGACGCTTCACAAGGGAGAACAATGAGATATGAGGAGCGACTCATGGATTTAAAGTGGCAGGATG